>CAZDMM010000022.1:0-8561 GCA_964505845.1 uncultured Caldilineaceae bacterium | reverse complement strand
GGCCTGGAAAACCCTTACCTGGGCCAGGAACCGGTCATGTGGGCCGGTATTCCGGCCAACAACAGCTTTACCCCCGATGAGGTCTCAGCAGCTATTGTAGCCAACTTTCCGGCAAATACCAAACAATCAAATCTGGGGACAAGCAGCCAGGCCGGGATTCCCTGGAGCCTAGTTGAGCTGACTTTCACGCCGCAGAACTCCACTCAACCGGCGCTGGCTCAAATTGCCGTTGCCAGCCACAACGAGGTGGGCTATTTTGTGGCCGCCAGCGCCCCGTTGGCCCGCTGGGAAGAGATTAAGCCGGTCTTTGAGGAGGCGCTGCAAAGCTTCCACTTTACCCAGGAGGCCATCATTCGCCCCACCGACGCCTCTCCCCTGCCCACCCCTACCCCCAGCCCTACCCCGCGCATTTACATTGTTCAATCGGGCGACACGCTGGGCGGGATTGCCTTACAGTTTGGGGTAACGGTAGAAGCCATTGTGACGCGCAACGGGCTGGAAGATGCCCGCATGATTCGCACCGGCCAAAAGTTGATTATTCCCAACAAAAAGAAAAAATAACAGCCCCTTAAGGTTATTCTACCATGTCACTCCAAGCCAAAGCCAGCTTTGCCAAAGAAGTCGCCAAAGATGAAGCAGAACTCAATCTGGCCCGGGCGGCCCTGCTGCTGGCCGGACACATCACCCAAACCGGTGAAAGCCCCACCTACTATCTGACCCTGCTGAATGACATGGCCGAGGCCGTCCGGCCGGCTGTGCTCCCCGCCGCTACTGCCCTGGCTGCTGTTACCGCTCTCAATCATTACCTGTTTACGGAGTTGGGCTTTCACGGCAACACCGAAAATTATTACGATCCTGACAATTCTTTTCTCAACCAGGTGCTAGATTCCCGCACCGGTATTCCCATCTCGCTCAGCCTGGTGTACCTGGAAATCGGCTGGCGGCTGGGTTTGCCCATGCAGGGAGTCGGCCTGCCCGGCCATTTTATTGTCAGTTATACCCTGCCTGCCGCCACCCTTTACATTGACCCCTTTCATGGCGGGCGTATTTTGAGCGAAGACGACTGTATGGTTTTAAGCTCCGCGCCGATTACTAACCTGGCATTTTTCAGACAAAATTACCTGAGGCCGGTTGCCAAAAAAGCCATTTTGTTCAGAATGTTGCTGAATCTGAAGCAGATTTATCTCCACCAAGAAGCCTGGGAAGCGGCCTACCGCACTATTGATTTGATGTTGAACGTGCGGCCAGACCAAAGCGACGAATTTAGGGACCGGGGATTGGTGGCTTTGCGGCTGCACCGCTGGCACGAAGCGGCCTTTGACATCCGGCGCTACCTCTTCCTCACCCCCAACCCCCCAGATTTGGTTGAGCTAAAGCAGCACCTCGACATGATCGAAGAACAGTTGAGCCGGTTGAATTAACCACTGCACCCGTCTTACCCGGTTGGGCGCTCAAAAGGCAGACACAGTTACTCCTGCTGTAAAGCGGGCCGAAGGACGCCCCGGCTTCACCACCACTGATGAAAATCCGACCTCCTCCTCCGAAGCGAGGGAGGGTTTGCCCGCAAGAAAGGCTTTGCAGAGTCAAAGGCCCCCTGGTGGCCGGTGGGGGTATTTTTCAGCTCCCAAACCCTTTTGGAAGGTGATAAAACGTGATGACGCCTCAAGATATAGCACAGTACCGCCTTTATAACCAGCAAATTGCCGCCTCCCAATTCAACGAGCCGGGCCAGGTGGTGGCCTGGCTGGGCGCTATGCAGGCCCAGGATTACCCCGGCGCTAAATGGTCCATCGGCCTGCGCCTGCCTGCCGCCACCGAGGCCGGCGTCGAGCAGGCCATCGCCGCCAGGAGCATCGTCCGTACCTGGCCCATGCGCGGCACACTCCACTTTGTGGCCGCCGAGGATGTCCGCTGGCTGCTGCAACTGCTGACGCCCCGCGTCATCGCCCAAACCGCCGGACGCTACCGCCAGCTTGAGTTGGACGAAGCCGCCTTTGCCCGCAGCAAAGAGCTGTTTGTCCAGGCCCTGCAGGGCGGCCGGCAGTTAACCCGCGATGAGATGTTTACAGTTCTGGAAAGAGCCGGCGTCTCCCCGGCCGGCCAGCGCGGCTACCACATCCTGGTGCGCTGCGCCCAGGATGGGTTGATCTGCTTTGGCCCGCCTCAAGGCAAGCAGCAAACCTTTACCCTGCTTGATGAGTGGCTCCCCCCGGCTAAAAAATTGGGCCGCGACGAGGCCCTGGCCGAGCTAACCCGGCGCTACTTTACGGGCCATGGCCCGGCCACCATCCAGGATTTGGCCTGGTGGTCCGGCCTGACCCTCACTGACGCCAGGGCCGGGCTGGAGCAGGTCAAAGGGCAGCTCAGGCAGGAAACCGTTAACGGCCAAACCTATTGGATGTCGCCGGACATGCCGGCCTTAACCAAAGATGCGCCTACGGTTTACCTGCTGCCCGGTTTTGATGAGTACCTGCTTGGTTATACCGACCGCTCTGCCGTCCTGGAAGCCGTCCACGCCCCCAAAATACAGCCCGGCAGCAACGGCATGTTCAGCCCTACCATTGTCATCGAGGGCCGGGTGGCCGGCGTCTGGAAGCGCACCCTCAAAAAAGATACGGTCACCCTTAACCTCAGCCCGTTTGCCCCTTTCAGCCCGGCCCAGCGCCAGGCTATCGGCGCTGCTGCAGAACGGTATCGCACTTTTGTAGGCATATCGGCGGCGGTGGTCAGCTAAAGGCTTGATGATGGGCCGGAACCAGCAAACTCTACAAAACAGTGAGAATAAACGAGGTGATTAAGATGAAACTCATTCCCAAACCACCGGCGGGCGAATACGCGCCCTATGCCATTATGTACATCGGTTTGCTGCCCGATGACGAGCGGGTTCTGCAGCACATGCAAGACAATCTGCAGGTGGTGTTTGACCTTGTCCGCTCCCTGCCCGTCGAAAAACTCGTTCATCGCTGGGCGGCGGGCGAGTGGACCATCAAGGAAATCCTGGGGCATATCATAGATGACGAGCGGATTTATTGCTACCGCGCCCTGCGCTTTGCCCGCAATGATCCCACCGAGCTACCGGGCTTTGAACAGGATGACTATGTGCGCTATTCCGGGGCCAACGAGCGGGAGCTGGAGGAGATTTTGGCCGAGTATACCGCCGTGCGCCAGGCAACCATCACCTTTTTTAACAGCCTGGCCGACCCGGCGCTCACCCGCGCCGGCGTAGCCAACGGCCATCTCATGAGCGTCCGGGCTGCGGCTTACCATATCGCCGGCCACGAGCTGCATCATCTGGCCAGCATCCGGCAGAATTATTTATAAGCGCCGGCTTGTTCATGATGCTATGGCCGGTCTACCGCCTGCTGATGATGCCAGCCAGCCCTTTTATTGAGCTTAAGATTCTCTTAAGCTTCCTTTAAGGTCGAGTTAAGGACAAAAGCGGTCAATTTTTGATATATCGGAAAATAATAAGAACGATAGAGAGGTGTTCTATGACTTACTCAATCGTTGCCCGCGATCCAGCGAGTGGTGAATTAGGTATTGCTGTTCAATCGCGCTACTTTGCGGCCGGGCAGGTTGTGCCCTGGATTGAAGCAGGGGTGGGCGTGGTCGCGTCGCAATCCTTTGCCAACCCGGCTTATGGCTATGAAACGCTGCGCTCTGGCCTGGAACCACAGGCCATCCTTAACAAACTTGTGAGCGAAGACCCCGGTGAAGCCATGCGCCAGGTGGCCATCCTGGACAGGCAAGGACGCATGGCGGCGCATACTGGCGCCAGGTGTGTAGCAGCAACGGGACATGCAGTGGGCGCCAACTGCTGCGCTCAAGCCAATATGATGGCGCAGGATACGGTCTGGCGGGCCATGGCGCCTGCCTTTGAGAACGCCCGGGGCGACCTGGCTGAGCGATTGTTGGCGGCGTTGGAAGCCGCCGAACGTGAGGGCGGCGATCTGCGCGGTAAACAGGCAGCCTCGCTCATTGTGGTTTCCGGCCAGCCCTCCGGTGTATCCAAACTGGATCGTTTGGTTGACTTGCGGGTAGATGACCATCCTAACCCTGTGGGGGAGCTAAAACGCCTGTTGAGTTACTCACGGGCGCACCGGCGCGCCGCTCAAGCGATTGACAAGGTATTTGCCAATGACCTTACCGGCGCCCTGGCCGATCTTGATGTCTGCTGCGCAGCATACCCCAACGAACCAGAGTTTCTTTTCCGCCGGACAATGGTCCTGTTAGGGTTGGGACGCGTTGAAGAGGCGCGCCAGGCATTGCAGCAGGCGCACCACATTCATCCCGGCTGGAGCGAGCTGTTGCTGCGCTTTGCAGATGCAGGGATAATTCCGGCCCACCGCGAAATGCTGGAGCCGCTCGTAGCCGGCCTGGCTTAAGAACAGAGGATAATATTATGCAAACTGTACCCAGCCCTGTTCCCTCTATCAACGGCAACCGCTTGCTGCAAGACCTGGAAACCCTGGCCCAGATTGGCCGGGGCGCCGACGGCGGGGTGACTCGTGTGGCCTACAGTCCGGCCGACCGGGAAGGCCGCGCCTGGGTACAGGCCCAGATGCAAGAGGCCGGCCTGACCGTGCGCACCGACGCCGCCGGCAATACCATCGGCCTGTACCCCGGCCGGGAGCCGCTGCCGCCCATTGCCCTGGGTTCTCACACCGATACCGTACCCAGCGGCGGGCGCTACGATGGGGCGCTGGGGGTATTGGGGGCGCTGGCCGGTGTGCGCGCGCTGCGCGAGGCCGGGCTACGCCTGCGCCACCCGGTTGAAATCATCAATTTTGCCGCCGAAGAAGCCACCATGTCGGAGGGGACGTTGGGCAGCCAGGCCATGGCCGGTCTGCTCAAGCCCCGGCTGATCCACCAACTGGCCTGGGATGGCCGCCCGGTCTCAGTCCACCTGAGCGAGGCCGGGTTAGATCCGGCGGCGCTGGGCGAGGCGCGCCGGCCTGCCGGCAGTCTGGCGGCTTACCTGGAACTGCATATTGAGCAAGGGGGCATCTTGGAGGCCGCCGCTATCCCCATTGGCGTGGTTGAAGGGATTGTGGGCATCCGGCGCTATACGGCCGGCTTTTACGGCTTTGCCAACCACGCCGGCACCACGCCTATGGTCGGCCGCCGGGATGCGCTGGTGATGGCTGCGCCTTTTATCACCCAGGTGCGTGATGTGGCCGTGCGGCGGGGCATCGTCGGCACCATTGGCTCGCTGCGGGTGCAGCCCGGCGCGCCGAATGTCATCCCCGGTTATGTGGAATTGGATGTGGAGACGCGCAGCCTGCGGGAGAGCGAACTGGACGCCGCCGAGGCGGAACTGGCCGGGCTGGCCGCCGCAGCCGGGGCCGAGTGGCGGCAGGTGGGGCGAAAGCCGCCGGTCGAGTCTCATCCGCGCCTGCTGGCGGCGCTGGGTGCGGCCTGCGAGGAGTTGGGCCTGCCTTATCGGCGCATGCCCAGCGGGGCCGGTCACGATGCCATGTGCATAGCCGCCATTGCGCCCCAGGCCATGCTTTTTGTGCCCAGCCGGGGCGGCATCAGCCACTCACCGCAAGAGTTTACCGGGCCGGAAGAGTGCGTCAACGGGGCGCGGGTGCTGCTGGCGGCGCTGCTTAAGCTGGACGAGATGTAGTCCTACGGCCCAATGCTGACATCATCAAAATAGCCGGTCAGCCCGGTACCGGTCTCAAAATATATTTGCAACTCCACCGTAAACTCAGCCCGCTTCAAGGCTTCGGCTTCCGGTGGGGTGTAGTCGCCAACCGGCTGACCATCTATCAAAAAAGTAATGTGGGCGGTCTCAGGGTTTAATTCAATCCTGGCGGTGCGCCAGGTATCATAGTCGGCTTCCGGGCCATCGGCTTCGTAGGCCGTGCCCTTCCCACCGTACACGCCGCAGTAAGAGGAAACGGTATCGCTGTCCGTACCACCCACCAGGCCGCACTCGGCCCAACTATCTAAAGAAGTGTAAAATTTAACAATGGCTGCGCCATTGTCGGTCTGTATCTGGTCATCTAGCCGCAGCCTGGCCTCGATAAAGTTGAAATCGCCCCACGACGTATCGCTGTACTCCAGCGCATTGAGGCCGGAACCATCGGGTTGGTGGCAGTTGAACCGGAGGACGCCCTCCTGCTGCCCAACCCGGCAGCGGCCAATGTTATCCCAGGCGGCCCACAACTTTGGATTCCACCTGCCCGCAAAATCCGAGTCTTCAAAATCGTCGTAGAGCGCGCCGGCCTCCTCGGTGGCTGGAGCCGGTTGGGCCGCTTCCAGCGAGGCGGGAGCCATCCACACGTCATCTGCATAGGTTGTCCCCACCGCTTTGGCCGCACGCCAGGCGTTTAAAGCTCTCTGAAAGTGGACCTTTGACACCTCAGCAGCCTGCGTCACTGTCACCGAGCCAAGCCGGGTATTGTCTACAAAGCAGTCAAAGGTCATCGTTTCCGGATGCGCCTCCAGGCGAAAGGTGTACCAGCGATCATAGGCGGCTGGAGCGGTTTGCTGGGTCTCATAGTTTTGACCGGTGGCCCAATCCACCGCCTCAAAAAGAGCCTGGGGAGTATCGCCGGAGGCGTCCAGCCCACAGAAAGCGTACCAACTTCCGCCGGGCGACTCCTCCGTGCCAAAGGTCATGCCCTGGTTGAGATACTCGCCATTGTGGTCGCTGGATAGCTGAAACCGCGCTTCAAGCACCCCCAGGCCACCCATGAGCACCTCTTCCGGCAAGCCAACGGTGAGATTACAACCCGCCTCTGTGGAGAGCAAAGCGTTTTTAACCACCAATGCCCCGGCTTGCTGTCTAATTTGGCACGACTCGTTCAACGTCGGCAGCCATTTAGTCGTGTTGACCTTGCCCTCATAGGCCGGGTCGTTAAAATCATCATAAAGGGTCAGGCTGGCTGGACTGGCGACAGCAGGCGTCTCAACAACAGTGGGGGTTGCGGACTCAACCGGAACTGCGGTTGAAACCTCCGGCGTTGGAGTGGTTGGACGGGCAGCCGGCGGTGTGACCGTTGCCGCAGGCGCAGCCGTTTGCACCGGGGTCAAGATTGGAACGGCAGATGTTGCCTCCGCCTGTCTCCTGAGTGCGATCAAACCCACCGCCACCACAGCGATCAATAAGATTAAAGCAGCGGCTATCAGAGGCCATTTACCCCTGGCTGGCCGGCTGCGCCGGGAGGCGGCCAGCGTCGCAGCTTCGCCGGGTGACAGAGCCTGCTCCGGGGGCTGCATAACTATGCCGGGGGTGGTAACCGGTGGGGTAGACACCACCGTGGTCGCTTCGTCGGCCGGTTCGGGAATAGCCGCCCGGAGCGCCCGCACCATGTCGCCGGCCGTGGCATAGCGATCTTCAGGCTGCTTGGCCAGGGCTTTAAGAATGACCCCTTCCACCGCTTCCGGCAGGTTTGGGTTGACCCGGCGGGGTATGGGCAGCGGGTCATTGAGATGTTTGACCACCACGGCCATGGGGGTTTCGGCCTGATAGGGCACCCGTCCCAGGGCCATTTCGTACAAAATAATCCCCAGGGCGTAGATGTCGCTGCGGCCATCGAGTTTTTGCCCCAGGCCCTGCTCCGGCGACATATAGGCCGGCGTGCCGATGAAACCGCCGGTGGCCGTCAGGTGGGCGGAACTCTCCACCATCTTGGCGATGCCAAAATCGGTCAGCAAACAGTTGCCGCGCTCGTCCAGCAGAATATTGCTTGGCTTGACATCGCGATGAATCAAGCCCTGGCTGTGGGCGTAATCCAGGGCATCGCCCACCTGGGAAATAATGCGGCGAATTTGGGACAGCGGCAGGGGCGCGCCGGCCATGAGGCCGGTCAGGGTGCCGCTGTGGAGAAAAGGCATGACAATGTAGGCGTAGCCGTCGGCCTGGCCGTAATCAAACACCGGCAGAATGTGCGGGTGTTGGAGCCGGGCCAAAATTTTGGCCTCTTGCTCAAAGCGGGCCACAAAGTGGGGATCGTGGGCAAAATGGCTGGGCAGAACTTTGAGGGCGACGTAGCGCTCCATGCCGGGCTGGTAGGCTTTGTAAACGGCCGCCATTCCCCCCTCACCCAGGGGAGCCACAATCTGATAGGGGCCAAATTGCTTTCCGGTTAAATCTTCCATACCCCACCCCCCTTGTTTGCAAACAGTTTACATTGTTATCTTATTGTAAGGGATTTGAGAGGCTTTGTCGAGTTGGGGCAGGGGGATATTATACTATTAACGAGTATAGGCAGGTTGATTGGCTATTTAGCCAACTCCCACTGATGGCAACTTTTGAAGTGAGGGCATAGCCACATCTCCCGGCCCGCATTTTGATAGCCGGCAGGAATAACGGTTTTGATCATCTCGATAAGCCGGATAAGCAATGAGTTTGACTCGGCTTTGAGTGAGGGGTATACTCAGAGTATGAAAACATTAGATCGTCCTACTCAAATTTTAATTCAACTGGGTGATTTTATTCGCCCTAAAACCAGTGAAGAACGTCGTAACCGTAGTTTGTCAGCGTTGATAATGATTGGTTTGGCGTTTGCGGTGCTGGTTTGGTATTTTCTTAGTTGACTGTCCATAGG
>CAZDMM010000021.1:0-22783 GCA_964505845.1 uncultured Caldilineaceae bacterium | reverse complement strand
CCCTTCTTGTAATCCAAGTGGACTAACTATAATTCCACCTTTTGCCCCCGTATCAATAATACGATAGGCAAGGCTACCCAGTTTTTCTTGATTTTGCCGGGACGTAGTGTATCGGCGACATTCTATGAGGAAAAAGACTTCGTTGCCTTCGTCAACACCTTTGGCATCAATCTCCCATTCTGTGCCCGACCTTTTCCCCAATACTTTTTGTTTGCCCTCGAATCTATCCAATCCAAATTCGGTAGCAATCTGATTGAGCAAATATGCCGCGACTTCTTCGTATGTCTCCCACGATTTAGACTCATCGTTCATTTGTTATTCTCTGGTCATGATTTCATACGCTATCTAATTCGACAATGGCACATTACACAAATATTCTAGCCCATCCAACCGTGATCTGCCGATGTAGCCCGCCCCGCGATGAATCGCAGGGCTATCTAACGGCGTCCGATCAATCGGACTAAGGCTTGGGGCGAAATAGCCCGATTGATCGGGCGCAGCTTTATAGCCCGGCGAATTTATCGCCGGGCGAACGCCGAGAAACAGCAGATGGTGGAGTCAAAATGTTTTACATAAAAATGTGACATTGTCGAACTAATTGTATATCTTATTTCTGGTATTCGTTCCGCCTGTTCAACCTAGAAGCACCCAACTATAATTTAGCCCCCGACTCCCCATCCAAATACAAGCGAGCATGCCCTACCCGGCGCAAAATTGATCCGGGCCGCTCTTCGCTGATAGGCTCGGTCAGGCAGGCGCGGACGGCTTCGGCTTTGCGGGCCTCCGGCACAATGCACAAAATTTGTTTCGGAGCCAGCAGGGCCGGGATGGTCAGGGTGATGGCGTGGGTCGGCACGTCGGCCAGGGAGTTAAAATGGCCCTCGCCCACCTGCTGGCGGCGGCTGGCTTCGGCCAGTTTAACCACCTTGACCCAGGCCGGGTCGTCGAACAGGGCGTAGGGCGGATCGTTGAAGGCGATGTGGCCGTTCTCCCCCCAGCCCATGGCCACCATATCGGCGGGGTGGGCGCGTAATAAACTTTCGTACTCGCGGCAGATAGCCTCTTCATTCCCCGGCTGGCCGGAAACCGGGTAGAAGGCTTTGACCGTGACAAAATCGAGAAAGTGGCGCTTCAAAAAGAGGGGGAAACTGGCCGGGTGGCGCGGGTCGAGGCCCAGGTACTCGTCCATGTGAAAGACATTTACTTTGGACCAGTCAACCCCCGGCCGTTGGCGCAGAGCCTCCAAAAAGGTCAACTGCGAGTTGCCGGTGGCCAGAATGATATTGGCTTCGCCCCTGGCGGCAAGGGCCTGGCTGATGATGGCGTGGGCGTCCAGGGCCGCGGCCTGGCCCAGCTCTTGGTTGCTGCCATAAATGGCGACGGGGAGTTGGTCATACTGCGCTGTTTTGAGCGGTTCGATGGGGTTCACGTTAATTCACCTGAATAAAATATTACACAGAGATGCACAGAGAGGGCACGGAGGTTCTCAGAGAATATTTATAACTTCTTGGTGTATCTCTGTGAGTCCTCGGCGTAACTCTGTGTTCCTGAAGTTGGCTCACTCGACTCGCGCACGATCAGGGAGCAGGGCAAAAGCACCCGCTCCAGGGGCCGGTTTGGTTCGACCAGGCGGGCCAGGAGCAGTTGGATGGCTTTCTGGCCGGCCTCGATGATAGGCACGCCCACCGTGGTCAGGGCCGGGTTTAGAAAAGTGCAAAAGGGCTGGTTGTCGTTGCCGATGACGGCTATCTCCTGCGGGACGCGCAGCCCGGCTCGCTGCAGGGTGCGCAAGGCCACGGCCCCCACAATATCATTAGAGGCCAGAACGGCCGTCGGGCGAGGTGAGAGCGCCAGCAAATTGAAGATGGGCTGAACCCACATCTCCGGGGGCGCTTCAAAATCGGCCAGTTGCACATAATCTTCACGGTAGGCCAGATGATGCGCTTGCAGCGCCCGGCGATAGCCTTCGAGCCGTTCGGTGGAACTGCGCCGGCTGGCCGGCCCGCGCAGCAGGGCAATGTGGCGATGCCCTAGCTCCACCAGGTAGGCGACAGCGGCCATCACGCCGCCGGCATTATCCCAGTGAATCTGGTCAAAATTGAGTTGATGGGTAACGGTGCGATTAATGATCACAATTGGCGGCGCAGAGGAGGGCAGCCGGGTGAGATATTCGTCGTCACTGTAGAGCGAGGTGGAGAGGAAGATGATGCCGTCAACTTGTTTTTCTAACAGCAGGATAACTGCCTGCTGCTCGTCGGTCAGGTTTTGGGCGCTGCAGAGGAGCACGTTGTAGCCGGCATGGCGGGCAATCGTATCAATAAAGTGGAGCGCCTGCAGAAACAAAGGGGTTTCAATCTCGGCGATGATCAGACCGATGGTCGCCGTTTGGCTGGTGACCAGGCTGCGGGCTACCCGGCTGGGGTGATAATTAAGCGAGAGAATTGCTTCCTGGATGCGCAGCAGGGTTGGTTCGGCCATGGCCCCGGTGCGGTGATTGAGCACGTTTGAAACCGTGGTAACTGATACGCCTGCGGCCTGGGCCACATCTTTGATGGTAACTCTTTTGGCTGACCGCTGCCGGGATAGGGACCCCATTGTCGCCTCGATTGATTGCGATGAAACGTTACACTAAAACGTTACACCTAGCATAACATGCTTTTTTTTCGCTGTCAATAATCGGGCCTGGCCAAACCTTCCCGGAAGCTCCCGGTAAGCTTTGCCCTAAACAGCAGGCAGCTTCCGGGAAGGTGGGACTTTGAAGCCAGGTGCGCTGCTGCTAGCCGCCGGCCATCGCTCCGACGATCAGAAAAGGTTCCGCGCCGGCCGCAACCGCCTCGGGCAGCGGGGCGTCGGGCGACTCGTGGGACCAGTCTTCCCCACAGGCAAAGAAGCGGATAAAAGGCCGCCGCTGCCGGGTAACATGATCCCGGATCGTCCCGCGTAGCATTGGATAGCTTGCTTCCAGCGCATCCAAGATCGAGCGCTGCGTCACCGGCCCCTCAACTTCAAGCTCAACCTTACCGCTAACCCGCGCCAGCCGGCGCAGGTGCGGCGGCAGCACTACCCGGATCACGGCAAAACCTGCACTTCCACGGACAGCACCGAAGGCAGATCACGGACGATGGGCCGCCAGGCGTCGCCCGAATTGGCCGAGACATACACCTGCCCGCCGGTGGTGCCAAAATAAACGCCGCCCCCCTCCAGCGAATCAACCGCCAGGGCGCTGCGCAGCACGTTAACGTAGCAGTGGCTTTGCGGCAGGCCCTCGGTGAGCGCCTCCCACTCATGCCCGCCGCTCCGGCTGCGGTACACCCGCAGCTTGCCGTCGGGGGGGTAATGTTCGGAGTCGCTCTTGATAGGAACGACATAAATTGTCTCCGGCTCGTGGGCATGCACCGCAATGGGAAAGCCAAAGTCGCTGGGCAGGTTGCCGCTGATCTCATGCCACGACTCGCCGGCGTTGTCGCTGCGCATCACATCCCAATGCTTTTGCATATACAGCACCTCCGGCCGGGAGGGATGCATGGCCAGGCCGTGAACGCAATGACCAACCTCGGCATGGGGGTCGGGCAGCTCGTACCCAGACTTTAACCCCTGGTTGACCGGCCGCCAGGTTTCCCCGCCGTCGTCGGTGCGGAACGCGCCGGCCGCCGAGATAGCTACAAAAATGCGGTTGGGGTTGCCGGGGTCTAGCAGGATGGTGTGCAAGCACATCCCCCCCGCGCCGGGCTGCCACAGATGCCCTTTGACGCTGCGCAGCCCCGAAAGCTCCTGCCAGGTCTTGCCGCCGTCGCCGGAGCGGAACAGGGCCGCATCTTCCACCCCGGCGTAGACCGTATCCGGGTCGCTTGGCGACGATTCCAGATACCAAACCCGCTTGAACTCCCAGGGATGCTGGCTGCCGTCGTACCACTGGTGCCTGCCGGGGACGCCGTCGTAGACAAATTCGTTGCCCACCGGCTCCCAGCTCTGGCCGCCGTCGTCGGAACGCTGGATCAACTGCCCAAACCAGCCGGTGGATTGGGAGGCATACAGCCGCTGCGGGTTAGCGGGTGAGCCTTTGAGGTGGTACACCTCCCAGCCCGCAAAGTGGGGGCCGCTGATGTCCCACTCCTCGCGCTTCCCGTCCGAGGTTAAAATGAAGGCCCCTTTGCGGGTGCCTACCAATACCCGTACACTGCTCATAGCTTATTCTCCTTTCATTGTGGGCTAAAATGGTGATATACTGCCGCCTCCCCATCTGTATTGGCAAACGTCTCTCGTTTTGAGCTGCCCCTCAAACACGATACACACAGGGAGACGAACAAGTGTTCTAATGCTGCTATTATAAGCAGACAGCCCTGAAAGGCAAATGGTTGGCTATGAGTTTTTATCGGGTAAAGGTGGGGTACGGTACGCCAAGCGTCAGCCTTGGTGGTGTACCCCGGGTTCATGATAGCTCCTCAAATGATCTTGAAACAACCCCCTTTGCCGGCAGGTCTGCCCCGGATTTTAAGAGACCTTTATTTTCAGGGCGTCGTCACGAAGCCCTGGCTTTATCACCAGCGATGAAAATCCGACTCCCTCTCCCGATTCGGCGCGCAAGCGGGGGTGGGGGTTTTTTCCATGAAGGTGTCCATTGCAGCCCAAAACCGGGGTGGGCCGGGGCCTGGCGTTACCGGCCCACCCAGCGTTCAAGCAGCAGCCGGTAAACCAGGGCCAGCAGGCAAAAGTGTGAGACGACCACATTGATGGCCGGGATCAGGGTGAGGGCTGCTCCCAGAAGGTAGCCAGGCGTGGTGGCCCCGGCCAGAAAGGCCGCCGCCGTCACCGCCAGCCCGACTGCCGCCGCCCCAAAGGCAAAGCGTCGAGGTTTGGGGTTGGCAGGCAGCGGCGGCGTTCCCGTCAGGCGGCGCAGCCCATAATTGTAAAGCAGGTCGGCCGGATGAACCGGCAGGATGGCGCCTGAGACGGCCACCGGGATCAGGGCTAACAACAGCAGCGGCCAGGCCAGCGCCGTTCCCAGCCCAACCAGGGCCATGCCCAGGGCCGGGGTAAAGCGCAGCCAGGGGGCAACCTGGGCAAAGGCCGGATCATAGCGACAGCCCACAAACCCCTGCATTTCCAGCCGTTTTTGGATGACCAATGAAATAGCCATGCTTGCTTCTTGTTTTGATTTTTTTAGCATTTTTTACCGGGCCAGTAAGCGCCGGAGCTGCCCGGACAGCGACCCCGCCGTTTTCTGGCGGTAAGTTAGATGAACCCACAGAGCGCGCATGATCGCCTTTAAAGGCGGGAAGTGGCGGATATTTGCCAGGCGGGTGGTGTGGGGGCCGGTGTATTGGCCCAGGCGCGGGTTGCGCACGGCGGCGGAATACATGAGCCGTTCAAAGAAGTTGAACGGGCGAGTCTGGGCAAAATCGGCGTCGCGGACAAAACGGCTCCCAAAGGCGGCCTGGTGTTGTTTCCGGTATTGTTCCAGGGCTTGATCCAGCCGCTCCGGGCGCTGCTCACCCAAAGCTTCTGTGGTAGCCTGCACCAGCCACTCCGCCGCTTGAATGGCCCAGCCGATCCCCTGCCCCCAGACCGGGTCGGGGGCCAAGGCGGCGTCGCCAATCAAAGCCAGGCCGGGCGCGGAGGGCCGGCGAGAAATAAGCGACATATCCAGCACCCCGATTACCTCTGAAACCTGCTCGGCGGCCCGCAGATTGGGACCGTTGGGCAAGCGGTCAAAAAACCGTACCAGGTTCCCCTGGATGTCCTGCTTAAATTCGGCCAGTTTTGATTTGGGCAAGGCGCAGCCTACCAGGGTCAGGCCGTTGTCGTTGGGCAGGGCATAGCCCACCGCCGGTTCCAGGTACCAAACCTGGTTGCGCTGGCCGGTAACCAGGCTGAGGTTGCGGAAGTAAGCAAAATACAAAAAGCGGTTATTGGCTTTTATTTGGGTTGGCAGGCCGGCCAGGGCGGCCGTGCGCGAGTTGCGGCCGTCGGCGCCCACCACCAGTTGCGCCCAAAGGTTTAGCTGCTGCCGCTCCGGCCCCTCGGCCCGGATGCCGGCGATGCGCTTGTCATGGTAGATAAGCTCTCGCAGGGTAACGCCCGGCTTAAAATCAACGCCCGGCGTGGCGGCGGCGTGGCGGCGCAACAGTGGGTCCAGAACCTCGCGGCGGATGCTGTACCCGTAAGAGCTGTCATCCTTGCGCGCGCCCGCTCCCAGCCACCCCCAGCGCGTCCAGGCCTGGCCGCCGTTGCGGATGGCCCCGGCCGCTTCGATCTCTTCGGCCAGGCCGAGACGCTGCAAGGTGGGCACGGCGTTGGGCTGCAAATAGTGGGTGCAGACGACTTTGTAGGCGTTGGGGTCTTGGTGGCGTTCTAGCAAAGCTACCCGTAACCCCTGGCGGGCAAACAGCATGGCGGCGGTGCAGCCGGCCACGCTGGCCCCCACAATAATAACATCATAATGCTGATTGGACTGTTGCATGGTTTGTCTCCTTGATTTGATAGTTTTCCTCTACTATACGGGACAAGCGCACCATGAACGCTGCCCTGAGCGTACCAGAAAACGTTCCAATCAAGGATTCGCCTTACCCTTTGGGTAAGCAGACCCTAACGGTTTTCGCGCGGCGTACCGTTAGGGTCTGTTCAATAACTCATTTGAGTTGCTTGACGGGGCCAGCAAATGGTTTTATACTGGCAGCGATGAACCTTACCCAGGCAGCAGCCTCACCGATTATGGTTGATTTGCACGGATTGAAGCTGGTCTTTCAAAGCCCCGACGCGGCCCTGCGAGAGCGTTTTGTAGAGGTCTACGGCCATCTGGCCGCTCCCCAGGATGACGGCCGGTGGTCACAAACCCCTGACACTATTTTTATCGGCTGGCGTCTCCACAAGCTGCCGGCCGCGCCGCCGCCGCCGTCGGGGATGCTGGCTATAGCCGAGGGAAAGCTGGTCAGTTACTACGGAAAAGAACAAGTAGTGGCCGTGCGGCTGCCCAAATATGGTTTGATTACGCTAGATTTGGAGAATGGGCGTGTCGTCGGGACGGTGACGCGGGCCTGCCTGGAGGCTTACGGCGCCTTTGAGGACGTGCTGATGATTTCGCTGGCTCCGCTGTACCGGCGGCGTGGCTGGTTTCCACTGCACGCCTTTGCGGCCCTCTCGCCGCAGGGCCGGGCGGCCCTCATCTCCGGCCAGATGGGCAGCGGCAAAACCACCACTGGCCTGGCCTTATTGAACGCCGGTTGGAAGCTCCTCAGCAACGACTCGCCGCTGCTGCGCCGGCAGGCGCACCGGGTAGAGGTGCTGGCCTATCCGGGCCGGCTGAGCGCCTTTGACGACTCGCTGGCCCGCTTCGACTCGCTGCGCCGCTTTATTCCGGGCGAGGCCGCCCTGAAGGAGGCCGGCGCAGAGCCTCAGACGGTTAATTTGCCGGGGCCTGGCGAGCCTCAAAAGAGGGTCTTTAGAGCGGAGGAGGCTTTTGCTGACCCCTGGGCCAAGCGTGGGGTGGTGGGCGCTATTTTCTTTCCCCAGGTAACGCCGGGTTTGAGCCGGACGGAATTGGTCAAAGTTGAGCCAAAAGAGGCGCTGCTGACGTTGATGCCCCAGGGTGTAGAAGGCTGGGATAAGGCGCTGATCGGCCCGACCATGCACCTGCTCAGCCAATTGGTAGAGCAGACGCCTTGCTACCGGCTGCGTCTGTCGCCCCAGGTAGAGCAACTGCCGGAGGTGATTGGGCAGGGGATGCCGCCCGCCGAGGCATAGGGATGCCTCGGCTAAGGTACGCCAAGCGTTATTGTTGGGTGGTGCTCCCTTTTACCCTCTTGATCCAATCGAGCGGTAATAAAAAGTAAGCTAACCAGGGGGCCGGGGATTGGGCAAGAACAGGGTGATCCAGGGCAATCTCCTCCAGGCTGGGTAATAAGGCAAAGCGGAGGGCCTGGGCTACCTCGCCGGGGTGGCCCTGGCTAAATTTGAGGGCTTTGAGCAGGTAGAAACCGGCCGGTTGGGGATTAAGGTGCGAGGTGTTGACCAGGTTGAGCGAGTCTACCCAGCGCCGAAACGAGGCCGGGACCCGCATACGCTGGGCAGCCGGCAGGGCCGGATCAAGCGTGTGCGGAAAATAGCGCTGCAGCAGGGCCAGAGCGGGGTAGGTAAAGCGGGCGTCCACCCGCTCAAGCCAGGCCGGGGGGTCATCAAGCCGGGGCGTCACCTGGGCCAGGTCAACCAGGTGGATCAGCCGCCCCCGGCCCTGCCAGACGTGGTAGGTAGCATGCACCAGCAGGTGCAACCACAGCGCCCCCGGTTTAACCAGCCAGGCGCTTTCTCCCAACACTTCCCCCGGCCCGGCCTGTCGCCACATCAAATCAGTTAGCTCCACCGTTGGCCCGCCAAAAGTCTCCCGGCAGTGGAGGTGAACTTCTAGCTTGCGGGGGTTATCCGGATGCTCGTACTCCTGCGAGACCACCGCTCGATTCTCCGGCTTGACAAATTCGGTGTGCTTCCAGTGAGTCACCTCCGGCCGGTAGCCCAGTTGGGCCAGCAGCCGGGCAGCCGGGGCAAAATCGCCGGGGCGAATGAGCAAATCCAGGTCGGCCATAGGCCGCAGCCCGGCCTCTGCATAGTATTGGGCCGCCACCAGGAAACCTTTGAGGGGGATGACGGGGAGCTGCTGCCGGCTGAACAGGGCCAAAATCGCTTTAAGCTCGGCCTGCATGCGGCCAATGCGCTGCACGTTCAAGCGGCGCTGCTCGGCCAGCCAGCTTTGCCGGGAGGCGTCCAGCCAGGGTGCTCCCTGCAATTTGGGGTGCAGCAGCGGGGCGACGCCATGCACCTGGCAGACTAAAGGGAAAACTTCCCAGGCAGCGGCAGACCAGCGGGGATCGGCCGGCTCCGCTTCGTGCAGCCAGCCGGCCACGGTATCGGTGATTTGAAGTAAAAGAGAAAGGTGACGGCCACTTTTAGTGTTCAATTCAAGGCTATTTTCCCCCCTTGAACCATCTTTAGCTCATTTTACGCGGCTGTCATCTGCCGAGTCGTCATCTGGTTCCAGGCCGATTTCACGCAGGTGACGGCGCAGTTGTTCCACCTGGGCCATGAGGTCAAGCAGTTGGCCCTCTTCCGGCTCGCTCACATCATCGGGCATGCTGGCGTGGGCCTGGCGCAAGGCCCATTCCATGCGGTCGTTATGTTTTTTGATCATCCCGGCAATGTGTTCCAGGGTAATTTCGCGGGCCAGCAGCTTGACTCGCGGGCCGGAGTAAAACCCGACTTCTTCCATCTCCTGTTCATACTCCGCCAGCTCTTCGGGCGAGTCAAACTCTAAGCCCTCGGTGTGATCTACGCCCTCCATCTCTTCGATGCGTTCATCGGCCAGGATCAAGGCTGTGAACCCAGCCAGGCCCGGCTGGGAGTGGTTCGCCCGCCACTCGTTCCACATTTTTTTGATGGGAACCACGATGTCCTCATCATGGTCTAAATAATTGTAGACCCAATCGAGTAATTCTGTTGACATCAAAACCTCACCTGGTGACCGGGGGCGGCCAACCGGAGACCAGGGGTTGAAGCTCTCCTGTCTGCGGTCTCCGGGCCTCGGTCTGCTTAAAATTCTGCAACCGCCGGGATAATCTCTTGACCAAACTGCTCCAGCGGCTTGATCTCGTGGACGTTGGGCATATTGAAGATGGCATGCTGGATGCCGACGCCGGCCAGGCTGCGGCAGGTTTCGATGACCTGGGCGGCGCTCATGCCATCGGCGGCCAGGTTAACCGTGCCCAGGGTGGTGCGCTCAATCTCCTCATAAGGCCGGCCGACGGCGTCGCAGTGTTTTTTGAGGACATCCAGCTTGTGCTGCAGGGCCTCAGTTCCCATAGCGGTAAACAGGTTGCAGGCATCGGCGTACTGCGCCACCAGCCGCAGGGTTTTGTTCTCGCCCATGCCGCCGATCAAAATGGGTGGGTGGGGCCGGCTGACCGGCTGCGGGCTGTTGAGCGGGTCGGCCAGGTGATAATGGCGGCCCTGGTAGGGCTGGCGGCTGCCCGACCACATGAGTTTGGCAATTTGCAGCGCCTCTTCCAGGCGCTCAAAACGCTCTTTGAGGGGCGGAAAAGGCACGCCCAGCCCGGCCGCTTCTTGCTGGTTCCAGGCTGCGCCGATGCCCAGGTAGGCTCGCCCGCCCGAAAGCACATCCAGGGCAGAGACGGTTTTGACCAGCACCCCCGGATGGCGGTAAACCACCCCCGTAACCAGCGTGCCGAGTTTGGCCCGCCGGGTCAGGCCGGCTATGTAGTTGAGCGCGGCATACCCTTCGAGCATCGGCTCTTCGGCCGGGCCAATGTATTGGATTTGAAAAAAGTGATCCATCACCCACAGGCTGTAAAAACCGGCGTCGTCGGCGGTTTGAGCGATTTGGGCCAGGCGCGGGCCGATTTCGGCCGGGCCGCCGGGCCAGGTAAAACTGGGAATTTGCAAGCCAATCCGCATATAAGCCTCCTAAAAAAGTGACTCTAATAATTGTACACCCTGCCGGATGTCGTCGCCAAAGTAAAGCCGGTAGATGGGGTGGCGCCAGAGCAGCTCTTCACTATAGGCCTGGTGGTGAGGTAGCTTCATCTCCAGGCCGGCGGCCCCGCTTGACCAGCCGGGCCGGGCCGCCTCGGCCGGAATCGCTTCGAGCCGGCTGCTGCCGCCCGGTAAGCGCTCCACCAAAACCACCGCTTTGGGTTGAGCCAGGGTGGCGGTGCTGCCGGGCCGAATCTGCTCCAGGTTGACTTCTAGCTTCAGTTCGCCGTTGGTTTGCAGGGCCGGTTCATAAGCGGCTAACTCAGGGAAGAGGGTGCGGGCATCGGGCAGCAGATGAAAACTCCAGGGCATGCCCCACCAGCAGCCGCGCCGCCCATCCAGCCAGACCACATCCTCGGCCAAAGCCTGGAAAGGGCCTCGCGTGGCGGCGGCATAAGCCAGGGTGGTTTTACCGCCGCCGCTGTGCGCCCGCAGCAGCACCGCCTGGCCCTGCCTGACCAGGGCCGCCCCATGCACCCCCATCAACCCTCTGGACTCCAGCAACATAAAAAAAGCCAATTCCAGAAAGTGCCAGCGAAAAAAGGCCGGGTTTGCCAGCGCCGCCGGTGAAAAACAGCCAAAGGCGCGGCCGCCGGGCAAATCCGCTACCAGGGTTGAGTCTCGTCCGGTGGTTTGGTACAACAGCGGCCCATCCAGCCGGAAAATGGGCTGGCCGGGCGGCCCATCGTCAACCCGGTGGCTAAACAGGTGAAAGGTAAAATCAGGCGAGCCGGTGGGCAGGGCCGGCCCAAACCGGCCAAACGAAGTTTCGGCGGCATGGAGAATCGCCGCATGGTTGCTGACCAGGTGCAGGCTGAAACCCATCGGTTGGAACCAGGCTTCGGAAAGAGAAGTGGGGGACAAGTGGTCAATCAGTAAAGGGGGAAAGAAAGAAGGTTCTTTCATGCGGATAGAATGTTCTTGGCCGGCAGCATCAAGAGATTCTAGCACGAGAGGAGGGGGGAAGCAAAAATATAAGACCTGCCAGGATTGGCAAACCTGGCAGGTCTTGATCGGCCCAGGTTATTACAGTTTGTCTGAGCGGCCTACCGCTCTACCACCGGCGAGGCAATTTGCCCCGGCACAATATCGGCGATGCCGGTGCGGCTGTTTTTGCCGGGCCAACTGGCGGTCCAGGTGTAATGGCCGGGTTTGAGCGGGATCATTTTTAGCTGGTACGGCTTGATCTTATGCTCGATGTTGTCAATGGTAAAGGTCATCTCGTCATTGTTTTTTTGGTTAGAGACGGCCAGCAAGCCCCGTCCCGGCGGAATCTGGATTTGCGGCTTGGGTGGGCCGGGAGGAGTGATTTGCACATTGGTGCTGACCGCCAGCCGGTCGGGCTGCCAACCGGCTTGAGAGGGGGTGTCCAGCACCAGGCGCTGGTCGGAACCATCGGGGTTCATGCTGTAGATGGCCCACCGGCCGCCGCGTTGGGAGTAAAAGAGAATCCGCTGGTCGGGCGTCCAGGCGGGCGACACATCTGCCGCCGGGTCGTTGGTTAAGCGGAGCAGGTTGCTGCCGTCGGAAGCCATCACATAAATATCCTGGTTGTCGCCCTCCCGGCGCACAAAGGCCAGGCGCTGCCCATCCCAAGACCAGGCCGGCTGGCTGTCGTCGCCGCTGGTGAGGGTGCGTTGGCTGCTTGAGTCAAAAAAGCGATTGATGACATGCACGGTGTGGATGTGCCAGCCCTGCCCGTCGCAGCCGCGAAAGGCCAGGCGCTGTCCCTCCGGCGACCAGGCCGGGTCCTGGCCGGGTGGGCCGTCGTAAGCCTGGTTTTGACTCACGTCCCACAAAACCAGGCGCGTCCCGGTCGCTTCGGTTTTGGTTGAGGCCACGTAGGTGCGCAAGGGCGACCAGGCCAGGGATTGGAAGAACGTTTGGTCACTGAGAGGATAGGGTTTGCGCTGGCCCATGTTCAGCACCCACAGGCCGGGGGGGCCGGCGGTCAGGCCATCTTCGCCATAAAAGAGCAAGCCCACCGCATCGGGCGACCATGCCGGCGTGCGGCCTGACTCAACCAGGAGTTCGGTTTGGCTGTTAGAGAGGTTGAGCAGGTTAAGCCGGTGTTTCTGTCCATCCCAGGTGGTATAAGCCACCTCAACCGGGCGGGTGATGGGTGTATTGGCGGTGACAACGGTGAAAGCGCCTTGACTGGCCAACTGACCGGCCACATAAAGGGCCAATTTATAGGTTCCCTGGACCAAATTGCCCTGGCCGAGCATCATTTGGACGGTGATCTGGCCCTGGGGGCCGGCATCCCAGACGCCCTGGCTGCGCGAAAGCTCCTGATCGCCATAAAGCCAAACGCGTTCCCAGGTAAGGCCGTTGCTCATCCCGGCGTAGCTAAAGGTGGCCAGCACTTTAGTGACGGTGGTGGTAAACTGCAAGGCCGGGTCGGTGGGCCAGCCGTCGCTGCCCTGGCGGGTGGCAAAACTGATGCCGCTGAGGGTGGGGGTGGTTGGGGTAGAACTTTCTATCAGGGGCAGGTCGGGACAGGCCGGGGCGGCCGGCGGGGCAGGGGTGGCGCTGAGCACAAGCGGGTCAGATTGGGCGGCAGCAGCGGCCTGCGAGGTTGGCGAAGCCTCGGCGGCGCTCTCCGGCTGCTTTTCTGGCCGGGCGCCGGCCAGCGCGGCCTCTGGCGGTCCGCTCTGGGCGCGCCAGGTTTGCCAGATAAATAAGCTGCCGCCGGCGGCACAAAATGCCAGCAGACAAAGGCCCACAAGAGGTAAAATCCACAGCCATAGTTTGGCCGGGTTTTGTTTTGGGGCTGCCGGCTGGTCTGAGTTGTTGACCTCGTTAGTTTCCATAAAAGGCCCTCCTTAGCCTGGCTTAATCGTCTTTATCATCGCCGCCTTTGCCGGGGTTGTCCTCATCGTGATGGTCAGAGTCGTTGCCGTGGCCCTTGTCGTGGTCGCCGCTGCCGTTGCCGCCGCCATCGTCGCCGCCGCCGCCGCCGGCCCCCGGCTCTAAATGCACCTCTACCGTAACCTCAACCGTGATGGTAATAGGAGGCAGCACGTCGAGGATGGCCGTAGCGGTAACGCCGGGGGTAGGGGTGGCCTGGGAGGTTGGGGTGGAAGTAGCGACCAGGGCCAGTGTTGGTGGGAGCGTCGGCGGCGGCGGTTGAGTCGCCGCTAAGGTTTGAGTGGGCCGGGGGGGAGGGGTGGGTGAGCCTTGTCCCAAAAAGGTTGAGCCAACAGCGCCAAAGAGGCTGAGGCTGACCAGCAGGGCGATGGCGCCAGCCGTCACCAGCAAACCTATGATCACCACCGGAAAGGCGGGGCCGCTCAAGCCCGGCCCGGCGGCAGGTGAAGCGCCGTTGCCGCCGATGGCAGGACCAAGCAGCGATGCTTTTAAGGCCGGTCCAAACTCCGGGCGAGGGGCCGGGGCGGCTTGGGCCAGGCTGGGCACAATTTCCAGCAGTTGGGCGACTTCGTCGGGGGGAGCTTCGATCGGCGCCTCGCCAGTGAGCAGGGTATCCAGATGTTGGGCCAGGAGGTCGGCCAGTTGTTCTTCGTTCATGAGGTTGCCTGTGGTTGCAGACGGACTTTTATTTTTTGTAAGGCGCGCAAGATAATCACACTGACGGTCTTCTCATTAAGCTCCAGAACTTGGGCAATTTCCCGATTGGCCAGGCGGCCAAAAAATTTAAGCTGAATAATTTCTTGATCACGGGCCGGCAGCTCTGCCAGGGTTTTTAGCAGCAGGCGATGTTGTTCCTGGCGCAGTAGTTGCTGTTCGGGCGAAGGCTCGGCGGCGGCCATGTTGGCGACTTCATCCAGGTCGTAGGGAGCAGGCTGCCGGCTGGCGGCGGCGTAGTGGTTAACAAGCAGGTTGTGGGCAATGCGAAACAGCCAGGTAGCAAACGAAGCCTTGTGCGGGTCATAGCTCTGGCTGTGGCTAAAGGCCCGCTCAAAAGCGGCGGCGGTGATGTCTTCGGCTGTTTCCCGGTCGGCTACCCGGCTGCGCACGTAGGCGTACAATTTGGGATAGTGGGTGTCGAACAGGGTAGAAAAATTCAAGGGGGATAACATCTGTTGCCCCCCTGAGCCAGGCTAACCCCGGTACGGCTCTCGGCCCTTATCACGTAAGGTTATAACTCCTTCGAAAATAACCGTTCTGGAGTGTCAAAGTGCACTTTGACACTCCAGATTTTCATTGTCGGTGGCGTCCCCCAAAGGACTGTCCGACTCCCTGGAAAATAGCTCTATTCACCGTAGGGCGGCATCCCTATACCCGCACTTGTGCCGCCTACCCGCCGAGGCATCCCTATGCCTCGGCGGTGGGATGCCTTGACTGCGGGATTTTCATTACTGGGTGGCGCGCCGCAGGTTTGTAAACCCTGGAACCTAGTGTAGCCCCCTTGAGAGGCTTGTCAAAATTATTCCAGCCTGTTTTTAATCATCGTCGTCGTGATGGCCCTTACCGGGATTGTCCTCGTCGTGATGGTCGGGATCATTACCGTGACCCTTGTCGTGGTCGCCGCCGCCGCTGCCGCCGCCGTCGTCATCGCCGCCGCCATGATGACCGCCGCCGCCGCCCTGACCGGGGCCGAGATCGGGATAAGGTGGAATTTCAACCTCAACCGTCACAATCACGGTGATAACGTCAATCACCGGGGTTGAGGTGGCCACCGGCGTGGTCGTTACGGTGGTGGTGGGCGTGGCGGTTGTGGTGACAACCGGGGTGGTGGTCATCGTAGCCGGTGGGGTGCTGGTGAGCGTCCCTTCTGGGGTGGGCGTGGTGCTGACAACCGGGGTGGGCGTGGTGGTTCCATTAGCCGTAGGGGTGGCCGTTACCTGGGTGGTAGGCCAGGGCCGGAAAATGGTGACAAACACGGCCACAAATACGGTTACGGCCGCTCCGGCCGCTACTGCCACCGAAATCAAAATCTTGATGAGAATTTTGGTACCTATAAGCATGCCAGCCTCCTTAAAAACAATAGGGTGAATGTTGGTTGCCTATATATACCGGCCGCCGGTAAAAGTACTACATCAAAATCAAAGGTGAGCCGTTTTTTAAGGTTGGCTTTGGGGCTGCGGGCTGCCTGAAACTTCAACCGTTTAAGGTTTCATAGATTTTCAGGAAGTTGGCCGTGGCGACAGGCAGGCTGAACTTTGTCTCAACCACCTGGCGAGCCTGGCAGCCTAATTCCCGGCAGCGAGGCGGGTCGCTCAAAAGCTCAATGACCTGGGCGGCCAGCGCGGCGGCCGAGGCTTGGGGAGGCAGGCCGGCCACCTGGCTCATCACCCCAACGGGTGTGCCCAGCGCCGGCAGGCCGCAGGCCATAGCCTCTAACAGGGCCAGGCCCTGCGACTCGTGCCGGGAGGTTTGCAGGTAGAGGTGGCCGGTGTGGTAAAACCGGGGCATGTGAGGATAGGCCAGGTGTGGGCGCCAGGTGATATTTTTACTCAGCCCCAACTCTTGGGCCAGGCTGACCAGTTTGGCCTGCAAGGGGCCGCTGCCGGCCAGGTTTAGCTTAAGATGGGGGATTTCTTTTTTGGCTAAACTTAAAACCTCAAGCAGTAGGGCCTGATTTTTGACCGGTAGGAGCGAGGCCGCCTGGACGAGGGTGGGATGGGAAACCAGGGGTTGGTAATTGGTAGTTGAGGAAGAGGAATTTAGCGGGTTGGGCCGGAATAAGTGGGTATCCACGCCGAGGGGCGCCAGGCGAAGTTTTGACTCCGGCACCCGGTGAGCGCGGCAGAGGTTGAGCTGGTAATGTGAACCGGCGCTGACGAGGGCCGCCCGGTGCAGCGCCAGGCGGGTGGTTAACCGGCGGATGAGGAATCGCTGCGCTCCGTAGTTAAGGCCGGGTAGGTTGGTGAGTTCGCCGCCGCCCAAACTCACCACAAGCGGCCGCTTGAGCCACAGCCCGGCCAGCGCCGCCGAAAAGCCGGCCTCATCGGCCCAAAAGGCATGCAGCACATCAAAAGGGGTTTTTTGATGCTGGCGAACAATGGCCTGGCTGGTGTGCAGCCAAATTTTAGCCGAGGTCAAGCCGAAGTTCTGGCCGCCGCCCAGGGCATGGTGGGTCAGGCGGTCAAATTGGTACAAACCTTGCGCCGGGTAACGCTGGCTGAAAATATGGAGGTCGTGCCCGGCGTTTGCCAGCGCTCGAGCCAGGTTGAGCAGGGCTGGAATGGCCCAATCGTCGGCGTGGGCGCTAAAGCCGGGCAAGACAAGGGCGATTCTCATGGCCGCCGCATCAGCCGTTCAGCACTACTTCAACCAGGGGACTCTCTTTGACCCAGCTTTCAAGGTCGGGCAGGCGGTCAAGCTTTTGGAGAATTTTAGCCAGAATTTCACGGCGTTCCGCTTCAGCCGTAATGGGCCTGGCCCTGGCCGGCAGGTCGGCCTGAAGGCTTTCTTTGAGGTGGAAGGTAAAGTCCGGGGTGGCCGCCATGTTGGCGTACCAATCGCGGCTTCCCGGCAGCCCGGTGATGAACAATCGCCCCTCAACCTGGTGATACCAGATTTCAATCCGGCGGGGTAGGCCGCTTTTACGGCCAATGGTGGTGATGTCAATGGTGCGGTCGGCGGCTAAGGCTTGTTTGATTTTTGCGTCCATAAGTTTTTCCTTTCTTGCGTCTTTACGGCGGTTTTATTTCAAATAAGGTGTAAGGCGGAAAAGATTGAACCCGAATTAACCTGGCCTGGGTTTTTAACCAGCGATAATTGGCCTGGGGAACTTTTCCCTGCCACTGCGTCTCGATGTTGGGCACATCGAGCAGGAGGTAGAGCGGGCGACGGGCGGCGGTGAGGGTTTGCAGGGAGGCCGGGTCAAGAAAGAAAAGTTCTATCGCCTCAAGCTGCGTGTAGTGCTGCACGGTCAGGGTCAGGCCAAAGGTGATGAGCGCTGCCTGGGGCGGAACCGTTTGCGCCACCTGCCGGGCAATGGCCTTGCTGTGATTCTGGCCGGTCAGAAAGCTGTTCAGCATGGGGTAAGCCCAGGCCAGCATGCTCACCAGGGAGAGGCTGATGATGATTTTTAAGACAGCAGGGGAGCGGGGGAGCAGAGGAGCAGAGGAGAAAAAATCCCCCGGCCCCTTTGTGGCTGCACTCAACAGCTCGCTCAAACCAAAGCCGCTCAAGAGCACCCACGGCAGGTAATGGGTGAGGCCAAAGCGAAAATTTTGATAGGGGATGCCGGCTAAAAAAAGATAGCTCCCCAGAAACCAGGCCAGCAGCAGCAGCAGTGGCCCCCACTGCCGGGTTTGAACCAGCCGCCACACTCCCCACAGCCCGGCCAGGCCCAACGCCGGGAAAATATAGGCCGGATGACCGGCCGGCTGCAGATTAAACAAGGCGTTGGGCAGCGGGTAGCTAAAGTGGCCGTCAATATTTGCAAACTCGCGCCGGAAGAAGTTGGCCGGGTTCCAGCCTAACAACCAGCTATGAAACAATCCGGCGGGCTTGTTCAGGCTCAACCAGATTTGCGGGGCCAAAATTACCCCCCCACCGACAAGCGCCGGCCAGAGCTGCCGCCAGGCCAGCTTGTTTTCCCGAATCTGCACCAATAAGTACAGTCCCAGCGCCGGAGCTACCAGCAGGTACAACCAGCGAGAGATGACAGCCAGCGCCAAAGCGGCGCCGGCGCTCAGAAACCACAAAGCCGAGGATCGAGTGGTTTGGGCCGGTATGGCCCGGACAACCAACCATGTGGCTAGCGCCGCCCAAAAGAGGGCGGGCATATCGGCCATGACCACGACCGAGGATAGAATAGGCTGCCCGGCGACAGCCACCATCAAACCGGCCAGAAATCCACTCTGTAAATTGGCCGGGATGAGGGGATTTGGAGATGAAATAAAATTGAAAAAGTCCCCCAAGCTCCTGATCCTGGCTGAAAACTCGCGCTTTTGTACCTTTGGCCGAGGGAGTGCATGCTGTGAATATAAATCCTGACCCAGCAGAAAGACCAGAGGGGCCAGGGCCGATCCGCACAGCAGCGCCGCCAGTTGGCCGGCCCAGGCAGTCTGGCCGGCCAATACCATGAAGAGGGCGATCAGGGCAGGGTAGCCGTTGGGCCAGAAGAAGTCCGCTGGCGGGGGGTGGCCCTGCGGCAAATTGTGGATAATGGCTGCTGCCTGGTCAAAATAGGCAAAAGCATCCTGGCCATAGAGACCATCAAACTGCCAATAAATAATCGCGGCCAGGCGGAGGGCCAAAGCCAGCAAAAACAAGCCAAAGGCAATCTTCATGCGCCGTTCCACAGGGATACGCCAGCCTTATCTCTGGTGATATTGAACTCGCTGTCTATAGGGCCAGTATAGCATACATTCTGAAATGAGCAGAGCCAGGGCCGTGCCGGCCGCGCCCCAGGCCGGGATAAGCCAGAAACATAAGCCCAAATTAACGGCCACCCCCAGGGCCGTAAGCCGGTTGACAAATTTTTCATCGCCGCAGGCGTAAAGATAGAGAATCAAGAGGCTGTTTTGCCCGTTGGGAATGAGGGTGAAGGTGAGCAGTTGCAAGACGACGGCGGCAGGCTGGTAGGCCGGGCCGTAGGTGAGGGTCAAAATGGGTTGGGCCAGGAGCAGCGCCCCCACCGAGGCCAGCCCCCCCAACGCCAGCATCCCCAGCCGGGCCTGGGTCAGGGTTTGGCGCAGCGTGTGGCGCTGTTCTGAGTGGGCTGAACCGGTCAGGGCGGCCAGGGCCGGCAGCATGGCGGCATAAAAGGCGGCCGGAAACTGCTTGCCCGTCTCGACAAAACGGTTGGCGGCGGCGTACCAGCCCAGGGCTTGGTCGCCCTGCAAATAGGCGAGCATCAGGCTGTTGGCGCGCAGTTGCAGGGCCGCCAACAATCCGGCCAGGGCAAACGGCCAGGCTGTGGCGATGAGATACTGCATACTTCGTATATCTAAAAAGAGGGATTGGTGGGAACTTGAGGAAACTCGGAGAGGCTCTAAGTTCCCCATAGTTTCCTTAAGCGCCCTGGGGTTGCGGCTAACAAACTTTGCCCCCCAGGGCTGGTTTAATTTTAGATAGAACACATAGGCCAGAATACATTGCAGCAGTTGGCTTAACCCGGCCCAGGCGATCATGAGGAAGAGCGGCTGCCGGCTCAGCAGCAGCGCCAGTGTGCCGCCCAACAGCACCGTCTGCCCGCTGAGGGTCAGCCAGAGGATGGGACGCATAACCTGGTGCGCTCTGAAGACAGCAGTGAATGAGCTGTAGACCAGACCGGTATAAAAGAAGAGAATGCCCCAGGGCATGGCCACAATCACGGCGGGATGCTGTCCGGAGGCCAATTGGGGCGCAAAAAAAAGCAGGATAACCAGCCCCGGTAATCCAAGCAGGGTTTTGGCGGCGATTGAGTTGCGGAGGTAGGCGCCGGTCTGCTCCGGGTGAGCGGCCAGGTCCCGGGTGAGCAAGGTGCTTAACCCGAACTCGGCCAAAAGCGTCAAACTCAACAGCCAGGTCATCACAAAGCTGTACTGCCCAAAGCCGGCGTCGCCCAGCCCCCGGCCCAGGGCAGCGGCCATCAAAAAACCCATCACCGAACCGGCCAGGTTGACCAAAAGTAAGATGCCCGTGTTTTGCCCAATGGTGAGGAAGATGCGCCGCATGCTGGCTGAAAGATATAGGAAGATGCTAAAAATGCAATTTTACCGGCTAATTTTGTCGGAAATCCCTTGTGTCAATTTGCACAAAAAAAAATGGTGAATATAATGTCGCGCTAGTTACCCGTTTCACAAAACCTTGTTCCTGTCCTGTCCTGCGTTTTCACCAAAACAAAAATATCACATGTGTTTTCATTCACACTGCGTTCAACGACGACGCCAAGTCTCCAAGGTTATGATAAAACGAAGATAGATTTTGCCTGGTGGGTATTTCCGGGGTAGAATAGCGGTCTCCGTTGCTGCTGGAATAAATTCGTGCCCCTTCTCCCGTTTTAATCAAAACCAAGTTTTATTATTATTTGGTTCGATAGGGTCCTCATGTCGCAAATCTTTCACCCAAGTACCAACACAATTGCTAGAGTTAGCATTTTTGGCGGCGTCTTTATCCTGGCCGGCGTCGCCGTCCTGGTGATGGCCTTTGTCCACTCGGCCTACGCCACCGGGGTGGGGGTTTTTGTGGAGCAGCCCGTCCCCTTTAGCCATGAACACCACGTCAGCGGCCTGGGGCTTGACTGCCGCTACTGCCATACCTCGGTTGAAAAATCCTCCTTTGCCGGCATCCCCCCCACCGAAACCTGTATGACCTGCCACTCCCAAATCTGGACCAATGCCGACATGCTGGAGCCGGTCAGAGAAAGCTACCGCACCGGCAAGCCGATTGAGTGGGTGCGTGTCCACAAGCTGCCCGATTTTGTCTACTTTAACCATGGTATTCACGTGGCCAAAGGGGTAGGCTGCGAAACTTGCCATGGCCGGGTAGACCAAATGGCCTTGACTTACAAAGCCAACACTCTGTACATGGAATGGTGCCTGGAGTGTCACCGCCAGCCTCAAAAATATCTACGCCCCAAAGACCAAATCTATACCATGGGCTGGCAGCCGCCGGTAGACCAGATGGTATTAGGGCAGCAATTGGTGACCGAGTATCAGGTCAATGTGAAGCAACTTACCAACTGTTCGGTGTGCCACCATTAAACATAGGGCGACAGATACTTTCCAAGCGCCTGTCACCTGAGTCGTCGCCATTACTTACAGACCGTTGAGTAGATTCTATGACCCAAAACTCTCTGAATTTGACCGAACTGCGCGCTAAACTGGCCGAAAAGAAGGGCCGTTATTTCTGGCGCAGCTTAGAAGAAATTGCCGAAACGCCGGCTTTTGAGGAATTTCTGCATCGAGAATTTCCCAAAGGCGCTGCGGAATGGGCCGAGGCTCTGAGCCGGCGCAGTTTTCTCAAGCTGATGGGCGCGTCGCTGGCTTTGGCCGGGTTGAGCGGCTGCTCCGGCCAGCCCACCGACAAAATTTTGCCCTACGTGCGCCAGCCCGAAGAGCTAATCCCCGGCCGGCCTTTGTTTTACGCCAGCGCCATTCCCCTGGGAGGGTATGCCGCCGGGGTGTTGGTAGAAAGCCACGAAGGCCGCCCTACCAAGATTGAGGGCAACCCCGGCCACCCGGCCAGCCTGGGTTCTTCTGACCCCTTTGGGCAGGCGGCAATTTTGGGCCTGTACGACCCGGATCGTTCCAAGGTGGTCACCCGTTTTGGCACGCGCATCAGCACCTGGGATACGTTTGCCCAGGATTTGCAAAATGAATTGGATGCGCAGCGTTCTAGCCAGGGCGCCGGGCTGCGCCTCTTAACCGGCGCGACCAGCTCGCCCAGCCTGGTTGATTTGATACAGCAGGTTTTAGCGGCCTTTCCCCAGGCCCGCTGGCACCGGTACGAAGCCGCCGGGCGAGATAATGTTTTGGCCGGGGCGAGCCTGGCTTTTGGGACGGAGGCTGAACCGCACTATAACTTTGAGCGGGCCGAGGTCATTCTTTCGCTCGACGCCAACTTCTTAGGCGAGGGGCCGGGCCACATTCGCTATGCCCGCGATTTTAGCGCCAAACGGCGGGTGTGGCTGGGGCAAAGGGCCATGAACCGCCTCTATGTGGTTGAATCCACCCCGACGATTACCGGGGCCAAAGCCGACCATCGCCTGCCGCTGCGGGCCAGCCAGATGGAGAGCCTGGCGCGGGCTATGGCTCAGGCCCTGGGGGTTGAGGCCGGCGGGGCCGAACTGCCGGATTTGGCCGCCTGGATTGGGGCCGTCGCCACAGATTTGCAAAACCATCGCGGGACCAGCCTGGTGATTGCCGGCGACCAGCAGCCGCCCCTGGTCCACGCTTTGGCCCATGCCATGAACGAGGCGCTGGGCAACGTGGGGGCCACCATAGTCTACACCGAGCCGGTGACCCCATCCGTACCGGCGGCAACCCTGCCGGAGCTGGTGGCCGAGATGGCCGCCGGGCAGGTGCAACTGCTCCTGATGCTGGATGTCAACCCGGTGTACGATGCCCCGGCCGACCTGCAGTTTGCCTCGGCCATGACCCAGGTTAAAACCCGGATCCAACTGGGCTTATATGAGGACGAAACCTCCGAATTATGCCAGTGGCATATTCCCGGTTTGCACCCCCTGGAAATGTGGGGGGACGCCCGCGCCTACGATGGCACTATCAGCCTTATCCAGCCCTTGATTACCCCCCTGTACGATGGCAAATCTCCGCATGAACTGCTGGCCTTGCTGGCCGGCCAGGCGGGCGTCTCAAATTATGACCTGGTCCGCCGCTACTGGCAG
>CAZDMM010000020.1:0-23218 GCA_964505845.1 uncultured Caldilineaceae bacterium | reverse complement strand
AGTTGCCAACTTGCCCTACAATACCAAAAATTTTGGACAGACCCTCTTCCCTTTTTTATGCAGCCGGTGATAATCCCCTAATTTTCCCAAAAAATCCTAAAGTCAAAAGAGGCTGCCTCTCAGAGAGGCAGCGTAGGGATTCCGTATGGTGGCAAAGGTTGACAAGCACCCTTGACCGCGCTATACTCATGCATAGATGAAACAGGTAGCCAAAGACGCTTACTCGGAGCAAACCACTTATGAGTGTCTCATGTTTCGGCCAACTGAAGATTTCCACAGCAAAAAACACCTGAACGCCTGGGGGCGCGGGTGTTTTTTGTTTTTATATCCATAAATATCTTGTTAAGGAGATTACTATATGGACTCAGCGATGATTGGAAAAATTGAAAAGTCAATCTTATACGCGCAAGAGCCGGAAAGGGTTACTTTCCAGGAATTCAAAGTAACCTTTAAGGGCGATCACAAACAGCATCGAATTGTGTATGAGGATGGTCGTTGGCAGTGTGATTGTCACTTTTTTGAGGCGCGTGGGGTTTGTTCGCATGTTATGACCATGGAACGCCTGCTGATTGGCTCGGTCAAACCGGCCGAAGCTATTCCAATGCCCGCTTAAATTAATATGCTTTATAAAAAGCCGTCGCTTTTAGCGGCGGCTTTTTTGTTTGACCCTGCAGAGAAACCCGTTTTCTCAATCTCACAATGTTTCTCCTCTGACAAGGAACCGCACTTTTAGTTAGCAGAAAACGGGTTTCTGAAATTTTTTGTTTGAATCTTAACCTGATGGTAAAATATCAGACATGCTCAAAAGTTGGAAATTTTGGTTGGGCGCTATTGTAAGCGCCTTTTTTGTTATTTTGGCCTTACGCGGCCTGAACCTGGGCGAGGTTTGGCGGCACATGCATACCGCCAATTATTGGTGGCTTTTGCCCGGCGTGCTGGCCTATTTTGTGGGGGTGTGGGCGCGCACCTGGCGCTGGCATTATTTGCTGCGCCCCATCAAACCTATCCCGCTCAAAACCATGTGGCCGGTGGTGGTGATTGGTTATATGGGCAACAATGTTTACCCTTTTAGAGCGGGTGAGGTAATCCGGGCTTATGTGCTCAAACGCAAAGAAGGCGTTAGTATAAGCGCCAGTATTGCTACGGTGCTGGTAGAACGGGTTTTTGATGGCCTGGTTATGCTGCTGTTTGTTTTTATCGTTTTGCCCACTGCGCCGGGGCTGCCGGCCTGGCTGCGGCAAATGGTCATCCTGGCCAGTTTGGCCTTTTTGGCCGCCTTGATCCTTTTTTTTGGCCTGGCCGCCTTGCCCCAGACCAGCCGCCGGGTTTATCGGTGGGCTGTTGGCCGCTTTGCGCCCCATAAATTACAACCTCAGGTGCTGGCCCTGGCCGATAGGTTTATGGAAGGTCTGAGCAGTTTGGCCCGCTGGCAAGATGTTTTGATGATATTTTTTACCTCGGTGGTCATCTGGCTTTTGGAAACGGTTAAATATTGGTTTGTCATGCACGCCTTCAATTTCTCGGTCAGCTTTTTTGCTTTGATGCTCATGAATGGCATAGTTAATCTGGCAACAACCTTACCCTCGGCGCCGGGCTACATTGGCACCTTTGATACCCCCGGAATTGCCGTTTTGACAGTTTTTGGGGTTGATAGCGATGTGGCCGCGGCTTATACCCTGGTGCTGCATGCCGCTTTGTGGCTGCCCATCACCTTGTTGGGAGCATGGTATATGCTCCGCGAGAGTTTAAGCTGGGGTGATTTTAAGCGGGCCATGGCCGAGTCGCGGGCTGAGTCAACCCAAACCCCAGAATTTGAAGAAACAAAATTAGAAATATGAAAGTTGCAATTATTGGCGCGGGCGTGGCCGGGCTTTCGGCCGCTTATGATCTGGCCGGGGCCGGCCATCAAGTTACCATTTTTGAAGCCGCCGCTTATACCGGCGGGCTGGCTGCCGGATTCAAATCTGAGCGTTGGGCCTGGCATCTGGAGCATTTCTACCACCATTGGTTTGAGTCTGATACCGATATCCTCAATTTGATCCAAGAAATTGGGGCGGCCGATAAAGTTTTTTTCCCTCGCCCCATCACCTCCATCTACTCCGAAGGCAAAATTTACCCGTTTGACAGCCCCCTGCGAGTCTTATTTTTCCCCAAGTTAGCGCTGATCCCTAAACTGCGCTTTGGGCTGGTGGGTCTTTACCTGCGCCTGACCAATAACTGGCAAACCCTGGAAAAAGAAACCGCTCATAGCTGGCTCACCCGGACCATGGGCCAGAAAGCCTACAAAGTATTGTGGGAGCCGCTGCTGGTGGGCAAATTTGGCGACTACTACCAGGAAGTCAACATGGCCTGGTTTTGGGCGCGGATTCACAAGCGCAGCTACCGGCTGGGTTACTTTGAGGGTGGTTTTCAAGCCTTTATTGACGCCCTGACCGGCGCGGTGCAGGAACAGGGCGTTAAAATCTGTTTGAATGTGGCCACCCAGGCGGTTACGCCCCAGGCCGACGGCCGCCTTGAGGTGCAATCCAGCCAACCCAACCGCCAGGCCGAACTGTTTGACCGGGTTTTGCTCACCGTCTCGCCGCAGCTTGTGGGCCGGCTGGTTCCCTCTCTGCCGGGCGATTACCTGGCGGCCTTGCAGCAGCTTAAATCCATGGGGGCAGTGGTGCTGATCCTGGCCCTCAAAGAGCGCCTGACCGAGCGACATTATTGGATTAATATTCCCAAAGCCGAAGGCTTTCCTTTTCTGGCCCTGGTAGAGCACACCAACTTTATTGACCCGCGTCACTATGATAACGACCACCTTGTTTACTGCGGCGACTACCTCCCCCCGGAGCATGAATACTTCACCCTGTCCAAAGAAGAACTGTTGGCCCGTTTTTTGCCCAGTTTAACCCGCATCAACCCCAACTTTAACCAGAGTTGGGTCAAAGAGAGCTGGCTGTTCCGGGCCAAGTATGCCCAGCCGGTACCGCCCGTTAACCACAGCGCCCACATCCCCCCCTTGCAAACGCCCCTGCCCGGCGTCTATTGGGCCAGCATGAGCCAGGTTTACCCCTGGGACCGGGGCACCAACTATGCCGTTGAAATTGGGCGGCGCGCCGCGCGCCTGATGCTTGACCAGATGAGTTAACTTCTAACTATTTTCTAACTATTCTTACATTGTCTTCTTACTGTTCTATGGTATAGTTAGGCCACTTTCTATTTTCAAATCCGTAGGAACAACAGTCAAGAGGAAAAATATTTATGCGAAATATCACTGTCATTGGTACCGGCTACGTTGGCCTGGTTACCGGCACCGGTTTTGCCGACCTGGGCAATAAGGTTTGCTGCGTGGATATTGACGAAAGCAAAATCAAAATGCTGCGCGCCGGCGAAGTTCCCATTTTTGAACCCGGTTTGCAGGAGATGATCCAGCGGAATGTGCAGGCAGGCCGCTTATTCTTTACCACCGATTACGCCGAAGCCCTGGCAGAGGCCGAATTTGTCTTCATTGCGGTAGGCACGCCGGAAGGTGTTGACGGCGAGGCCGACTTAAAGTATGTGGGCCAGGCGGCCAAAACCATTGCCCAAACCATGCGCCACCCCCTGATTATTATCAACAAAAGCACCGTCCCGGTTGGCACCGGCGACTGGGTAGCCGATATTATTCGCACCAACCAGCCAGAACCGATTGACTTTGCCGTGGTCTCTAACCCCGAATTTTTGCGCGAGGGGTCGGCTATCATTGATTTTACCGCCCCTGATCGCATTGTGTTAGGCTCCCTCAACAAAGAGGCCGCCAACAAAGTGGCCGAGCTTTATCTGAGCCTGCGCTCTCGCATCATCATCACCGATTTGCGCACCGCCGAAATGATCAAATACGCTTCTAATGCCTTCCTGGCCACCCGGATTTCCTTTATCAATGAAATTGCCAATATTTGTGAGCGGCTGGGCGCGGATGTTAAAGAAGTAGCCACCGGTATGGGCTATGATAAACGCATTGGTCATTATTTTCTGGATGCCGGGGTGGGCTATGGGGGGTCTTGTTTCCCCAAGGATGTGAAGGCCCTGGCTCACATGGCTACCACCCACGGCACCCATCCCCAACTGCTCAAAGCGGTGATGGATATCAACCAGTATCAGCGGGTCAATATCATTCAAAAACTGCGCGACCTGTTGGGGCAGCGGCTCAAAGAAAAAACGATTGGTTTGCTCGGCCTGGCCTTTAAACCTAATACCGATGACATGCGCGAAGCCGCCTCGGCCGAAATTGCCCGCGCCTTGCTGCGTGAAAATGCGGTGGTGAAAGGCTATGACCCCGAAGCCATGGGGGTGGCGGCCAAAATGGTGCCGAGTTTACAGTTGGCCAAAGACGCCTACGACCTGGCCAAAGATTGTGATGCGCTGATTCTGTTAACCGAGTGGAACGAATTTAAACACCTGGATATGGCCAGGGTCAAATCGCTGATGCGCCAGCCAATTTTTATTGATGGCCGAAACTTGTATGAACCTGAAGCCATGGCCAGGTACGGATTCATCTATCGAGGGATAGGACGAGGTTATTCCACCCTCTAAGCTGGAGATTATTATGAAAATCCGTTCCGTCACCGCCTTTATCCCTTTAGGTTGGCCCTTTGATGAAGGCAGCATCGCCGGAGTAGGCCGCTTTTTGAGGGATGCCCGGCTCCGTTTTATAGAGGCCGGGGTAGAAGTGCAAACGGTGCGCCTGGCCACACCGCCCTTTTTAGACGTGGTCGGCGACCCCACGACCAAAGTTTTGGTGCAATTTGCCCAAAGGCTGGAAGAAGCGGCTACCAAACATTATGTTGATTATATCTCGATTGGGCCGGTGGTAGCCACCACGCCCCACGCCTTGTTGATGCCAATCCATGCCCTGCCGCATATCATTGCCGCCACCGAGAAGGTTTTTTCCAGCGTACTTTTTGCGGCCGAGGACAGCGGCATCAACCTGGCGGCGGCCCATGCCTTTGCCGAGGCGGTACACAAGGTAGCGCAGTCTACTCCCAACGGTTTTGGTAATTTGCGCCTGGCTGCCCTGGCTAACGTCCCCTCCGACGTGCCGTTTTTTCCGGCGGCATATCATCAAAATGGCCCCGCCTGCTTTGCCATTGCCACCGAAGCGGCCGACATTGCCATCCATGCCATCCAGCGGGCCTCGTCGCTGCCAGAGGCCCGCAAACAACTGGTCAAAGCCATTGAAGATGCCTGTGCGCCCATCTTAGAAGTGGTGGATAACCTGGTAGATGATCATCAAATTCGCTTTAAGGGAATTGACTTTTCGCTGGCCCCCTATCCCAACCAGGCCACCAGCATTGGTGCTGCCATTGAAAGTTTGGGGGTTAGTGCCTTTGGAGGGAGCGGCACCGTTTTTGGAACCGCTCTTCTAACCAGGTGTATCAGGCAGGCCAATATTCCGCATACCGGCTTCTCCGGGGTGATGCTGCCGGTGCTGGAAGATGCGGTGCTGGCCCAGCGCGCCGCCGAAGGCTGCTTTAGCGTGCATGATTTGTTGCTCTACTCGGCGGTGTGTGGAACCGGCCTGGATACCATCCCCATTCCCGGCAGCACCAGCGCCGGCGAGATGGCGGCCATTTTCCTTGACATGGCGGCCCTGGCCCTGGCTTTAAACAAACCCCTCACGGCTCGCCTCATGCCAATCCCCGGGCTGGCCGTGGGGCAAAAGGTCTCGTTTGATTTTGAATATTTTGCCAGCAGCCGGGTTTTGCCAGTTAAAAATTTGGGCGTGTCCGGGCTGCTAACCCACACCTCTTTCTTTGGGGCAGATTTCACCAGGCCCAAACCTCAACCCAAAAAACGGCACTAAATAGTAATTGGTGATTGGTCATTGATAAAATTACCAATTACTATTTACCCTCAGATACTCCAAAATCGCCGGTTTAACATCCACCAGGGAGCGCAGGCCAGGCGCCAGGGTTTGGCAGCCCGCCCCGGCCAGCAGGGTTAAGGCCGGGTTGAGGGTGTGCTTGTTGGTGCTCCAATCCTCTAAATTGCCGTGATCGCTCACTACCAGCAGCAGCGAATCTCGCCAATCCATTTTTGCCACCACGCCGCCCAAAAATTCATCTAACATGTGCAGCACTTTGAGCGTCTCTGCTCGCTCCTGCCGGTGTCCTAACAGGTCAGAATACCAAAATTCAAAATAGGTCAGGGCGTAATCCTGGGCCAGGGCAGCCAACTGCTCCCCGGCCTGACCAGGGTTGAGCGGGGGCAGGCTGACCTCTGGCTCCGGCCAAAAATCATTGCTCAACAGGGCCGCGATGGCTCGCCCCTGCCGCAAATCCTCGCTGCTGCGGATTTTTAACCCGGCCAGCACCGCCGCCTGGGTGTTGGCGCTCAAGCGCCCTTTGCCCCGCTGCAAGCGATCCAAAAAGCGGGCCGGGTAAGCATTGGCATAGGCCACCGGCAAACCGGCTTGCAGCAGTGTTTTAAAAAGGCCGGCCTGGGCCAGCATCTGGCGCAGAGCCGGGTTGGGATAGGGGCCGTAGTGCTCGCCGATGGCCGCCGGGGCGTTGAGTCCGGTCAGGATGGTGGTTTGCCCGGTGGCCGACTGCGGCAGCCCCGGCACACTTAAGGTGGCATCCAGCCCCAGCAAGGCGGCTTGAGTGGTCAGCGTGCCGGCTGCCTCGCGGGTGAGGTGCGCTACCCCCAGCAAGCCCTGCAAGGTGGGCAATTTTACGTGCATAAACGGGTTGGCCTCGGAATCCGCAGCTCCGAGGCCAACACCATCGAGGAAAACGACGATAACGTGCTTGGTAAGCATAACTCGCAGTAAGGAGTAAGGAATAGGGAGTAAAACCCTACTTCCTACTCCTTGATTTTGACCGTAATCTCCAAACCCCGCCCCAGCGGCACGGTCACGCTCTCCAGGTTGGGGTGATTTTGCATGTAGGTGACGTAATCGGCCAGTTCATTTTCATGCGAAACCACGTTGTCGGCCACCAGCATGGCGCCCAGCTTCATGCGCTTGTAAACCACATCAAAGTAAGTTTCATACTGGCCCTTCTCGGCGTCAATAAAGACAAAATCAAGCGCTTCCTGGCGCTGGCGGAGCAGGGTGCGGGCGTCGCCGGTGAGTACTTCCACATAGCTGCTCAAGTTGGCTTTAGCCAGGTTAGCCCGCGTCTCATCGGCTTTAGCCGGGTCAATTTCACAGGTAATCATCTTGCCGCCGGTAATCGAAGCGGCGTAAGCCAACCACAAAGTGGAGTAACCTACGCCGCTGCCAATTTCTACAATGGTTTGAGCTTTGTTGGCCATCACCAGCAACGAGAGGAATTTGGCCGAGGCGGGGTCCATAGCCCGGATACGCTGCGCTTGAGGCAAGCCTTGCTGCCGCTCTTTTTGATCGCGCATTTCCAATTCGGAAAGCGTGTCAAACAATTCTTGTTCCATTGTTTCTCCTTAAAAACATAGAGCAGTTTGAGGTAAGGCGAATAGTGGGCTAAGTATACCACGCCTTAAGGACAACAGGCTAATCTTTGTGATCTCGCGGGTGCGTCCGAAATTTTAGGCGAGTTTGCTCTCGCCGGATAGCCATATCCGGCGATGGGGCCTGGATATGGCTATCCAGGCCGAGCTTCCTAAAATTCTGGACAGACCCTGATCTCGCTCAAAAGCTGGTCGGTTTTTGTCCCCGCGCCACGATAGCCGCTATATCCAGCCAGATGCCTCGCGGAGTCGTCAAGGTGGCTACTTCGGCCAAATGTTCAGCCTTGAACTGTCGCAATTGTTTGCCTCCAAGCTGCGCCACCGGCCCGCGAAAGCCACTGCCCCAAACAATATCCCACCAATCAGCGGCGGTAGGCAGGTAGTAACCCAATTGAACGGTCTGCACCTTGACATTTTCACAACCGGCCTGGTGCAGCAGGTCGGCGCAGTGGGCCGGGTCGGTCAATCGCTGCCATGAGAAGGGATGGGGCGACGCCGGCAGCTTAACGCCATACTCACGAATCCTGGCCGCAAACAAGCTCGACAGCGGCTCAAAGGCCGTCGCACCATAACCGGAAAATGCCACCCAACCGCCCGGTTTTACCACTCGTTTCCACTCAAGCAGCCCGGCTCGCATGTCGGGCAAGAAAAAGAGGGCCGACGCGGCTACGACCACGTCAAAACTGTGCTCATCAAAAGGCAGCCTTTCGGCGTCGCCATGATGGAGTTCAATATTAAATAGACCGGTATCAGCCACGTTGCTCCGGGCCTGGGTCAGCATCTCCTGGGCAATGTCCACTCCCACTACCTGCCCGGAGAGGCCGACAGTGCGAGCAGCCGCCAGGGCCGCCACGCCGGTTCCGGTAGCCACGTCGAGCACCCTCTGGCCGGGTTGAAGTGGGGTAAAGCTAACCAAATGATTGGCTATACGGGGAAAAAACTGAACCGCCGGTTTATCGTAGCCGGGCGCGGCCAGGTTGTAAACAGCGGCCACGCGTTGTTTATGCTCACTGAGTTCAATTGTGGTTATCATCTTTCACTCCGTTAAATAAGAAAATATCCTTGCCTGCTCCTGTCAGCTTCGATTAACAGTGACAGGGGTAATTTGCTTGTGGCTATTTGATCCAGAAGAACAAGTGACCGGCACTTTAGGATTGATTTGCTCCTCCTTGAAAAATGAGGAAGTGCCGGTCACTTTGCACTTGTGCTGTACATGAGCCGGAGTAATTTGCTTGTGGCTATTTGATCCAGCCTTGATATCCATGCACCACCTGCCTTGCTTCCTGGATAGTCACAAAAGAAGCGGCGTCTATCTCATTGATCAGGCGCAGCAGCGCGGTCACCTGCTTGCGGGGTGCAACCACATCAATCCGGTGAACCGGGCCGGAGCGTCCCTGGGCGGGTAATTGGGTGGCCCCATAGCCGGCCTGGCGTATCTGCCGGGCAATCTCCGGCCCCTTGTTGGTAGAGACAATATCTACATTAACATACCCCAGGGCCAGGCGGCTCTCTAACCACATGCCTGCCATGGTGCCAGCCACATAACCACTGCTGTACCCCAGTACATGCCATAGGGTATCAAAGTGATCAAGCACCTGACTCACGCCGATAACCCACAGCGTGACTTCGGCAAAACCCAGGCAGGCCGACCAGCCGCGCCGGCCGCGCGTCATCAAAATGGTACGCAAGGTGCCAACTGAAACCTGGGCCAAACAAAGTAAAAATAGAAGTAAAACATTGCTTAAAATTGTCCAGAACATGGTTTCCCCCAGAAAGTAGAAGCAAATGCGTAACCTGTCCCTGCTTTTATGTTGGTCAAAAGCTTTGTTTGAATTGGATGTGGTTCAAATGGGTAGAAGCGGGGTATGGATGCCACTTCTACCCTATTTTCAACTGAAATGAAACATGCCTGTTTGAATTTCAACTCGCTTATTGACATTCAACCGCCGAGTCATCGTGGGCTGAGATGAGGGTTCCGTCAGGGTTAATGGTCACATGGACTTTTTGGGTAATGGAGAAGTTAGCACCCCGGCTGATAAAGTGGTAGTTGGTTTGGAAAGTAATCTCTTCACCCACTTTGCCGTTGGCCGTAAACTCACTGGCCCCGCTGGCCCGATACGTATTCCCGGTCGAGCGGCCAACCCCGATGACTCCTTGAAAATTGTACTGCCCCTTAAGGTGATAACCACCGTTGCCGTCGAAGGTGATGTGGTACAGTCGCTTGATCTCTCCCCGGAATTCAACCTGCTCGCCAGCGCAGGGCACAAAAAGCACTAAACTGACCGGCTCTTTCTCATTCAGCGTAAAAGTTTGCGCCTGGGCTGAGACCGGGGCGACGCCGGTCGAGCCAAACAACAGGCCTAACGTAAGTAGAACCGGCACGATTAAATTTGGATTTAAGATGGTTTTCATTTTTTTGCTCCTTTATTTGACTTTTTTGACTCAACGTTTCTGTTGATGGTCACAGTCTACCCGATTTGGCCTGGCGGCACATCACCAGAACTACGCAAACCGATTGCGTAATTTTGAAGCCCAGCAGGAGCACGCCGCTACGCAAAACTACGTATAACTTTGGTTTTTGGATGAGATCTGCTTAGAATAGGGAAAAGTAGCAGAGGCATCCTCATGCCTCTGCGGATGGGCAGCATCCCTTTGCCGGCTGCGAGAGTCTGGTCAATCTTAAAATGTGGTGAGATTCTAAACCCAGGAGAGGTGGAATGGCTAAAAAAGAGCGCAACCGCTGCGCGCCCGAAGATTTGTTGGTAGGGCTGTCGCCCCAAATCCAGCAGTTGGTGGAACAGCTACGCCAACTGATCCGCCAGAGTGTGCCGGGGGTTGAGGAAGCCGGTTACCCTGGCTGGAAGCTTATCGGCTACCGTTATAGGCGTTATTTTGGCTTTATCGCCCCCAAAACCGACCAGGTACAGCTTGGCTTTGAGCATGGCCTGACCCTGCCTGATCCTGCGGGGCTGCTTGAAGGCGAGGGCAAGCAGGTGCGTTATGTCATCTTGTATCCAGGACAAGAGCTGCCGCTGGCCCCCCTACGAGAGTTGATTCAAGTGGCGGCTCAACGGGCCTATTTTGATTAACAACCGTCACACCAGCTTTTGTTCCAGGGCCAGGCGCGTGGCGGCGCTGCGCGTGGATACCTGTAACTTACCGTAAATGGCCTGGAGGTGCTTGCTGACCGTGCGCGGGCTGAGCACAAGCTGCCCGGCTACCTGAGCGTCGGTGAGACCCTGGGCCACCAACCGCAGTATCTCAAGTTCGCGGGGGGTCAGGCCGTAGGGTTTGGGCTGAGGTGGAGGCTGCGCCTCGGTTTCTGCGGACAGCAACGTAGGCTGATCCAACAGGCCAGTCAGATTGGTTTTGGCCAGAGTAAGGGCCTGCTCCGGGGCCAGAGTCCGGCCCTCAGCCCAGGCCGAGGACAGGCTGGCCGGGGAGAGGGCGGCCTGTAACGCGGCCATGTCCTGGTCGTACAAGCGCCGGTCGGTCTGGCTAAGGACGCCGCCCCACACAGCCGAGGCTGCCTCAGCCGCGCCAAACAGCCGACCAGCCAGCGCCGCTTGCCCCACCGCCTGCGCTACCCCGGCCAGGGCCGCCAACCCGGTATGAATCTGGGTCAGATGGCCCTGTTTCTGGAGCAACAAATTTATCCCTCCGATGAGCAGGGCCGCTGCACCGGGATAATCGCCTTCCAACCGGGCGACTTTGCCCAGGTTTAAAAGGGCAATGGCGCTTTCAGTCTGGTTGCCGACCTCTTGGGACAGGTAAAAACTCTCGGTGTACAATTCTTGGGCCTGCCGGTAGCGGCCCTCGGCTCGCTCCAGTTCACCCAGACAGATTAAGGCTTCGGCCAGGCCCAGCGTATGGCCCAGGGTTCGCCCCAGGGCGGCGCTGGCTTCAAAGTGGGCGCGGGCGGTAGGGTAATCTGCCTGGTGCAGCACGGCCCAGCCCAGCCACAGGGTTGTGGTAATCAGCCCCCACCGATCGCCCACCTGTTGAGCCAGGGCGGCGCTCTGCTCCAGGCAAGAGCGAGCGGCAGCCCACTGACCCTGAACCGCCAGCAGCCGGCCCAACTGCGAGAGCGTAGAAGCGACTCCAGACAGTTGGCCTGCCTCTTGCCAATAGGCCAAACTGGCCTCTAACCGATCCTGGGCCAGGGCAAAAGCGCCCTGATGCCAGGCCAAAGCACCCTCGCCTAAAAACGCCTGGGCGAGCAGCAAGCTTTGCCCCAGGGCTTCAGTGTGCCGCAGCAGTTCGGCCAGCCATTGGCGGCCTTCGGTATAGTACCCTCGCAATTCCCAAAACGGCCATAAAGCGACGGCCAGCCGCAAGCCGGTCTCCATTGCCCCACTTTCTAAAGACCAGGCCAGGGCCGCCCGCCAGTTATCCTGCTCAACCTCAAGCAGGTTAAGCCAGGATAACTGTTCCGCGCTCATGAGCCTTGGATTAAGCTTCTGCACCAGGTTAAGAAAATAGTCCAGATGCCGCTGCCGTATCGGCTCCGCTTCTCCGTGCGCCTGGAGTTGTTCCCAGGCAAACTGGCGGATGGTATCCAGCATGCGGTAGCTGGCCTCCCATTCCTGGACCACCAGCAGCAGCGATTTATCTATCAGGTTGGAGAGCAAATCAAGAATGTGGTGGGAGGGTAGGCTGACCGCCTGCCCGGCCGGATCAGCACAAATCATTTCGGCATCCTCCAGCGTAAAACCACAGGGAAAAACCGCCAGGCGGCGGAATAGGGCCTGTTCTGGCGGCGACAACAGATCATAACTCCATTTGATGGTGGCGAACAAGGTTTGATGGCGCAGCAAGGTCATGCGGCTGCCGCCGGTCAGCAAGCGGAAACTGTCGTCCAGGCGAGCGGCAATTTGAGCCGGGGTGAGCACTTTTACCCGGGCTGCGGCCAATTCAATCGCCAGGGGAATCCCGTCGAGTCGGTGGCAGATTTGAGCGATGGCGCTGGCCACCGCCGGGGTCAGGCTCAAATCGGGGTTAACCGCCCTGGCTCGCTCGATAAACAAGCGGCTGGCCTCATACTGAGTCAAGTTGGCGGGGCTGAGGTGGGGCTGCAGGCTGGGCAGCGACAGCGAGGGCACTCGCCACAGAATTTCGCCGCTGAGGCCAAGCGACTGGCGGCTGGTAGCCAGAATTTTTAGGCGGGGGCAGGCGCGCAAGAGCGTGTTAGCCAATTCAGCGCATATTGCCACCAAATGCTCGCAGTTATCGAGGATTAGCAGCAAGTTTTTGTGGCGGAGATATTCGGTCAGGAGGGTGATGGGGGCAGCCGGCGCATCGCCCCGCAGGCCAAGGCTCGAGAGAATTTCTTGCGGGGCCAGTTGAGGGTCGCTCACCGGGGCCAATTCCACCAGCCACACCCCATCCTCAAAATCGTCCAGCACCCTGGCGGCCAATTCCAGGCTAAAGCGGGTTTTGCCGACTCCGCCGGCGCCGGTTAAAGTAAACAGGCGGGTAGTTGCCAGCAGGCGGGTGACTTCAGACAGGTGGTGTTCTCGGCCAATAAAGCTGGTCAGCGGGGCCGGTAAGTTATGAGGGCGGGCAAACTGCTCTTGAGGCGAGGTTCTTAAGACAGAAAAATGAGCCACCTTGCTTGTTAGGCTAGCCATGCCCTAAGTTTAGCAAAAAGTGGCTCGGTTGTCTATTTTGCTGATAATTTGTTCGTTTAACTGCACTGCCGACTAGAAGGCAGAAGCCAAAATCTGGGCCGAGTCGCTGGCCATATTGATAAAAGGCTGACCGACCAGCGCAATGGCCAGGGTCATCACCAGAGTCGCCACGACGACCGCGTTCAAAGCCCAACTTCCCCGAATCGGCGACTCATCCGGCCCCTGGGTAAAGAAGACCTGCCGGGCGACGCCAAAGTAGTAGTAAACCGAAATGGCGCTGTTGATCACCCCAATCCCGGCCAGCACGTAAAGCCCCTGGTCAATGGCCGCGCCAAAGACAAAGAGCTTGCCCATAAAGCCGCCGGTCGGCGGGATGCCGATGAGGGACAGGAAGAAGATCAGCAGGGCAATGCTCAGGAAGGGCGAGCGGCGAATCAGGCCGGCGTAGTCGGAGATGTTGGCCGTGCCCAATTTGTTTTCCAGGATAATGGCAACGGCAAAGACGCCCAGGTTGGTGAACAGATAGGCAAAGAGATAGAGCAAAATACCGTTGACGCCGCCAAAGCTTGGATTCGCCGGCTGGGCCGTCCAGGCGGCCAGGCCGATAATCATGTAACCGGCCTGGGCAATGCTGGAATAAGCCAGCATGCGCTTCATATTGGTTTGCCACAGGGCAATCAAATTGCCGGCGGTCATGGTCAAAATGGCGATGAGAGACAGAACGCTGCTCCAGTTGACGCTGTAATCCGGCAGGGCGACCACTAAAACCCGGATGAGCACCGCAAAGCCGGCCGCTTTGGGGCCAACCGAGAGAAAAGCCGTCACCGGGGTGGGCGCGCCTTCGTAAGCATCGGGCGACCACTGGTGGAAGGGCACCAGGGCAATTTTGAAGCCAAAACCGGCCATCATCAGCACCACCGCCGTGACGATGAGCATGGTATTGGCCGCCGGAGAGGTGGTCAGCGCGCTGGCAATAGTAGCCAAATCAACGCTGCCGGTGGCCCCGTACAGCAGCGAAAAACCATACAACATTACCCCGGAAGCCAGCGCCCCGTAAAGAAAATATTTAACGGCCGCTTCGGTGGAGCGAGTATCCTGGCGCAGGAAACCGGTCAAAATATAGCTGGTGATGGACAGAAATTCCAGCGAGAGGTAAATCATGACCAGGTTGGTGGCGTTGGAGAGGAACATGAGGCTCAGGCCGGCCAGCAGGGTCAAGACGTAAAACTCCCCCTTGAAGGGCGTGCGCGAGTTCATATATTCCACCGCGCTCAGGCCCACCAGAGCCACCGTCAGGGTGGCAAAAACCTTAAAGAAGAAGGCCATGTTGTCAATGGCCAGCATCGGCACGGTTCCGGCGGCGTCGGTGGAGAGGGCCGCCACATTGGTGGCGGCGCCGTTGGCCCAGACATAAACTGAGTCGAGCAAAGCCAGCACCGTCCCTGCCAGGGTTAGCCAGGGCAGAATGGCGGCGTTTCTTTGGTCGCCCTTCCAGAGAATGTCCAGGCTCAGGATCAAAAAGGCCGTGACGGCGATGATAATTTCGGGTAAGAGATACAATAATTCGTTCAAGTTAACCTCCTACGCAGACGTAGGGTGGAGATTGGAAATTAGAGATTGGAGATTGACTATAATTACTAATCGCCAATCTCTAATCTCCCTATTTATCGAAACACATTCAAAATAATGATACTGGTATTATTGATGGTGTTGATCAAAAAGGCGGGCGCAATGCCGATCACGATCATGCCAATCAAGAGCGGGGCCATCGTGACCAGCTCAAAAGGAGCGATGTCTTCGGCAAAGCCCCAGCCGTCCGGGTGCTGGGCATCTTTCTTGTGGAACAGATGATGCCACTTGGCCTCGCTGAATTCACCCAGAAAGACAAATTGGATAATCTTGTAGAGAATGTAGGCGGCGGTCAGCACGATGGCCAGGATGCCGACGATGGCAAAGCCGGGCATCAGGTGGAACGCGCCCCGGAACACCAGGAACTCGCTGATAAAGCCGGCCAGGCCGGGCAAGCCCAGCGAAGCAAAAGCCGTCACCATCATTACCGCGTAATAGGCCGGCAGCTTGGCCGACAAGCCGCCAAAGGCTTTGAGGTCGCGGGTGTGGGTGCGCTCATAAATCACACCGACCAGGAAGAACAGACCGCCCGTAATCAAGCCGTGGTTGACCATTTGCAGCACCGCCCCGTTGAGGGCGATGGCCCGGCTGTCGGCCACCGCCTGGGAGGACTCAGGATAAAAAGCTACCGCCGCCGCTAACCCCAGGATAAAATACCCCATGTGGCTGACCGAAGAATAGGCGATGAGCCGCTTCAAATCCCACTGGGCAAAGCTGACCAGCGCCCCGTAAATCATGCTGATGATACCGAGGGTGGCGATGATATAGGCCATATTCTGAAAAACCTGGGGAAAGAAGGGAATGAGGATGCGCACCATGCCGTAGCCGCCCAGCTTCAACAAAATCCCGGCCAGGATAACCGAGCCGGCGGTGGGCGCGGCGGTATGGGCGTCGGGCAGCCAGGTGTGGAAGGGCCACAGCGGCACTTTAATAGCAAAGGCGATAAAGATGGCCCAGAAAGCGGTCGTCGCCAGGGCCAGGTTGCCGGCCAGCGGGGCGCGGGTAGCAATTTCCGGGATTTGCCAGGTGCCGGTGTTGATGTAGATAGCGATGAAGGCCAGCAGCATCGCCACCGAGCCAACTAAGGTGTAAATAAAGAACTTGATGGCTGAGTACTGCGGCCGGTCTTTGGGCTGGCCCCAAATGCCGATGAGCAGGAACATGGGCACCAGTCCGATTTCCCAGAAGAAGTAGAACAACACCAAATCCAGGGAGACAAAGACGCCGACCATGCCCATTTCCAGGGCTAGGAAGAGGGCAAAAAACTCCTTGACCCGCTTGTGGATGACCCTGGCCGAGTACCACAGACAGAGCGTGGTCAGCAGGGTGGTCAGCACTACCAGCGGCAAGCTCAGGCCGTCAACCCCCAGGTGGTAGTACACGTTAACGGCCGGGATCCAGGAGAATTTCTCCACCGCGTAATAGTTGCCGTCGTCGGGGTATAAGGCCCACAACACAATGGACAGGGCCAGGGGGATCAAGCTGATAACAATGGAGAAATTCTTGATCAGCTTTTCCTGGCTGCCAGGAATGACCATGACGACAATGGAGCCTAACAGGGGGATAAAGGTGATGAGTGTTAAATATAACAGTGTCTCCATCAGGGTTGCTTCTCCTCAAAAAAGTAGACAGTAATCAATAAGTCAGTAGCCAGATTGAACTATTCGTTCATTCGTTCCATATTCGTTGACAGTTTTTATGAAAGTGGCAGCGCGGCCACGCCCGTCACCTGGCCGGTGGCAACCAGCAGGTACAGGGCTACCAAAATTAGCACACCGATGACCAAAATCAAGAGGTAATTCTGAGCGCGGCCGGTTTGGAGCAGGCGCAGTTGCCCGCCGACCCAATTGAACGCACCGGGAATGCCGTTGACAAAGTAACCATCCACCCCATATTGGTCAAAGGCGGCGCTGCCATCGGCCAGGAGAGAGGTGATCCGGCCAAAGAAGTTGACGATAGGGTTGATGACCCAATCGTAATCAAACTTGGCGCAGAAGGTGGCCAGGGACACCGCCGGATAGATCAGCAGGGCGCGGTAGATGCCGTCAATGTAGAGCCGGTTGTAGAGGAAGGCGAACAGCGGCTTGCCAATGACGGGGATGCGCTCGATGGGGTCGAGGTCGGTGGCGCTCTTGACCTGGGTAGCGTAGAGCCACCAGCCAAAGAAAAACGAGGCCAGCCCCAACAGGGTGGAACTGACGGCCACAAAGCCGCTGAACGGCGGAGCTTTCAGCACCAGGCCGGGCGCGGCCGGCACAGCTATTTCATGCACCTCACCGATAAAGTGGTGGAACCAGGCCGGCCCGGCAAAGAGGGTGAAATCTTCGGGGATGTTGATGAGGCCGATGAAGACGGCGAAGACGGCCAGAACAACCACCGGCCCGACCATGCGCCAGCCCGGCTCGACCGCGTTTTCGGCCAGCTCGCTGCGCGGTTTGCCAAAAAAGACCAGCCCAATCTGCCGGCCCATGTAAAAGGCGGTGAACAGGGCCGCCACCGTTCCAGCCAGGTAGACCCAAAAGGCCAGGGCGCTGGGGTGCGCCGGATCAAAGGCATGGTAGTAGGCTTCGGCCAGGATTTCATCTTTGCTCCAAAAACCGGCCCAGGGGAAGGTGCCGACCAGGGCCAGGGTGCCCATTAGGTAGGCCCAAAATGTAACCTTCATCTTGGGATACAAGCCGCCCATGTTGCGCATATCCTGCGGGTTGGGGTGGGCGTGATGATCGCCATGCGCCTCATGCTCATCGTGGTGGGCGGCGTGGCTGTCGTGCGGGTCGCCATGACCGGCCCCGTGCGCGTCATGACCGCTGCCGTGGGCGGCATGTTGAGCAAAGACCATGGCTTCCATGGCGATGATGATAATGCCCGAACCGAGGAAGAGCAGGGCTTTGAAAAAGGCGTGGGTGAACATGTGGAAGGCCCCGCCAAAGAAACTCCCCAGGCCCAGGGCCATCATCATGTAACCCAACTGGCTGATGGTGGAGTAGGCCAGCACCCGCTTGACATCGTAATGGCCGGCCCCCAGCACCGCGCCCATCACCGCCGTAATCGCCCCGATGACCGCCACCCATTGCAGGGCGGTGGGGTCAACGGTAGAGAAGACGGGCAGCATCCGGGCAATCAGATAAACGCCGGCCGAGACCATCGTGGCGGCGTGGATCAGGGCCGAGACCGGGGTGGGGCCTTCCATCGCATCCACCAGCCAGACGTGCAGCGGAAACTGGGCGCTCTTGCCCACCGCCCCACCGAAGATCAACAGGGCGGCCAGGGTGGCTACCGGCATGCCCCACACAGTGGCTTCGGCCAGACGGGTCAGCATCTCCGGCGCAAACAGCTCGCGGAAGGTCAGCGTCCCGGCAGTGCTCCACAGCAGCATCATGCCAGAAAAGAGCAGAACGTCGCCCACGCGGGTGGTCATGAAGGCTTTGAGTGAGGCCAGGCGGGGGTGAATGTAGACCGGCTCCGGCCATTTCCAGAATTGCAAAACTTCAATCAGGCCGCGGGGATGGGCCAGGGGTAGATCGGTCACTTCGGGCGGGTACTGCTTTTGGAACCAGAAGCCAATCAGCAGGTAGGAGCAGAGGCCCATCACCTCCCAGGCGATGAAGAGCAGCAGCAGGTTATTGGCGATGACCAGCATCAACATCCCGGCGGCAAAGAGGGAAACGTAAGCAAAGAAGCGCGCATAGCGGCCATATTCGGCTTCATAATATTCCATATACTCGGTGGCGTAGATAAAAATGAGCATACAGACGAACGGTACCATGAAGAGCATGGCCGCGGTGAAGCCGTCTACGGCAAAACCGGTGTTGAAGGTGCTGAAACCGGTGAGCAGCCAGGGCACGTTCAAATTCCAGCCGGCAATGTGCATCGGCCCTGCGCCTTCGGCGGGGGCGGCTTCACCGTGCGATTCGCCGGCCGGCGCAGCCTCAGCATGCGACTCCTGGGCCGCGGTCTCTCCGTGCGCCGGAGCCGCCATGTAAGCCCCAATGGTACCGAACACGATAATCCAGGAGTGAACCGTCGCCAGGGCAATCATCGCCACCGTCAGGCCAGCGCTGCCTTTTTGGCTGCGATTCAGGCCCAACACAATCGCCACAAAGGCAATCAGCGGGTAGACGGGGATCAGCCAGATGGTGTTAAGAAAGATATCCATAAGCAATCATCAGTCCTTACATCCAAATCTAAGGTCAGGACGTAAAACGTAAAACGTAAGGTGTATAATGCGAGGGACTCTGACCAACCATTACGTTTTACGATTTACGTTTTATATATACGACAACTCTACCGGAGCATTAGTTCTTTAAAATGTCCAATTCCTCCACCACGGCGGAGCGGCGGCGGCGATAGACGGCGATGACGATGGCCAGGCCGACGGCGGCTTCGGCGGCGGCAACGGCGATGACGATAATGGCAAAAATCTGGCCGCTGATGTCGGCGGGGGCCACGTGTCGCCAGAAAGCAATCAGGTTGATATTGACCGCGTTCAGAATCAGTTCGATTCCCATCAAAATACCAATGGCATTTTTACGAGAGAGCGCCCCGTACACCCCAATACTGAACAGGGCGGCTGAAACTGTTAACCACCAGGATAAGGGAATTGCCATGCGTTACTTCTCCGCTTCAACTTTTTCACGGGCCAGCATCACTGCCCCAATCAAGGCCGCGGACAGCAGAATACCGACCACCTCAAAGGGGATTAGATAGCTGCCCAAAAAGGCTTGACCGAGCTGGAGCGCGGTGTCTGAGGAGGGTTGGGCCTTGCTGACCGGCCAGGCCACGGAAATCACTACCAGCAGCAAAATGGCAAAAAGGAGCACCGCCGCCGGCGCGCTCAACCACCATTGGTGGTTGGCCTGGGTTTCGGTGGCGTCCATCATGCGGCGCGAGAACATGATGGCAAACAGAATCAGCACCGAAATCGCGCCGATGTAGACAAACAACTGCACCGCCGCCAGATAACCGGCATCCAGCAGGGCGTAGTAGCCGGTCACGCCAAAAAAGGATAGGATCAAAAAGAGGGCGCTGTGGAACAAATTGCGGCTGCTCACGACGCCTAATGCTCCGCCCAGGGTACACAGGGTCAGCGCAAAGAAAGCAATCTCCGTTAAGGGGATTTGGGAAGGGTCAAATTGCGATAGATCAGGCATAAGAATACCTCTTTTATTTTCCACTTGCCGGGACCGGCTCGACGGCGGCGACGGCCCGCAGGCCCTTATCGCGGCTGCGGCGGGCGGCATTGGAGACAATCCCTACGGCCAGGCCGGCCACCAGCAAGTTAGTCAGCAGCAGGGCCACGGCCTCACCGTATGAGGTCAAAAAATTCAAGGGGCCGGGTTCAACTGCGATGCCGGCGCTGCTGGCCGGGGCAAAGAGCCGCACCACCACCGCCACTACCATCATCAGCGCCAGCGACAGGGGCACCAGGAATTTCCAGCCAAAATCAAGCAGGTGGTCAATGCGGAAGCGAGGCAGCGTCCCCCGGAACCACATCAGCACAAAGACCATCAAGAAAACTTTAACCACCAGCGAGACAAAGCCCACAATCGCCGCCAGGGGGCCAGGCAGCCAGCTTAATACGTCAATCAGCGGCAGGGGCTGCCAGCCGCCCAAAAACAGCACAGCGAGGAAGAAGCACAGTGCGAACATGTGAACATATTCACCGATCATGAACATGCCAAACTTGATGCCGCTGTACTCGGTGTGGAAACCGGCAATCAACTCCGATTCCGCCTCGATCAGGTCAAAGGGGGAGCGGCCGGTTTCGGCGATGCCGGCCAGCAGGAAGATCAAAAAGACCACCGGCATCGAGAAGATGTACCACACGCTGCTCTGGGCGGTGATAATATCCACCATAGACATGGAGCCGGCCGCCATCGTGACAATGATGAGGGCCGCCACCATCGGGATTTCGTAGGTGAGGAGCATCGCCACCACCCGGAACGCGCCCAACAGCGCATATTTGTTATTGGAGGCCCAACCACCCATCAGAATTGCCAGCGTGCCCAGGCCGCCGATAGCCACAATATACAGCACCGCCACATTCAAGTTAGAGCCGATGAAGCCGGGGGCAAAGGGGATGACCGCAAACACCATAATGGCCGAGATGACCGACAGGCCGGGCGCGATATTGTAAGGCACGCGGTCGGCGCTGGCCGGGGTGATGTCCTCTTTGGTGAACATCTTGATCATGTCGGCAAAGCCTTGCAGCAGGCCGTAGGGGCCGGCCCGGTTGGGGCCAATGCGGTCCTGAATCCGGGCGATGATTTTGCGTTCCAGCCAGGTTAAAATTATCAACATCGCCGGCGCCACCACCGCAACGATACTGGCCAGCACAATGTGCATGATAAACCTGGCTACGGTTTCGTTGACCAGGGGGATATTTAAACTGACAATCCAGTTGATGATCTCTTGCATTAAATCCTCACCTCTAAAAATAGAGATTGGAGATTTGAGATTAAATGCAATCTCTAATCTCCAATCTCTGGCTTCACTTTACACTCGCGTTGGCGGTATGCCACATAGGTTCGTCAACCCTCGTCTCATCGCCTCACCACCAATGCATGGCGCCTTTGCGCCAGGCGTACAGTAAACCGTCAACCAACAGGAGGATAAATATAGCGGCCCAGATCAGGGCGTAAAAGGGTAATATTTTGAGGGCCACCGCAAAGGGGAACAAAAAGACCGCTTCCACATCAAACACCACAAAGATGATGGCATAGATGTAATACTGGGCTTTGAACCGCACCCAGGTATCGCCAATTGTTTCAATGCCGGATTCGTAGGTTTCTTGTTTAGCAGGATTCGGCTTTTGAGGGCGGAGAAACCAGGCAATGATGAGGGTAACAATAGGGATGGTCAGCGTAATGAAGCCCAATACGCCGATAAACTCGAAATCTTGTAGCATAGCGCTCCTCCTCCTTAAGCAACCGTGGCGGGACGATTATAACACGCTTCGCAACTTCGACCAAATCTAATGTTATGTGAATCTGGAGTGGCCGCAATAATAACATATTTTGGCACAAGTGAAAAATTGGCTTGTTCTATTTATCACAACAAATTTGAGAGCAAAGTTGATTTTTTCGGGATGCGTCCCAATTTTTGGGTAAGCAGACCCTAAAGGTTTTCGCGCAGCGTACCTTAAATCTGGGATAAACCCTTTATTCGCCCCACCTTTGAGGCGTGTGGTATAATTTGCTTGCCCATGATTAATCTCCAAGTACCATTCTCTACGCCCAATTTAGATCAGTGGGATCAGCATATTCTGGCCTGTCAGGGCCATTTGCTGCAAAGCTGGGCCTGGGGCGAGTTAAAAAGTCGCTTTGGCTGGAGCGTTTACCGCTTACAGGCCGGCCCGGCGGCGGCTCAAGTTCTGTTCCGGCGGCTGCCGCTAGGTTTTACTATTGCCTATATTCCCAAAGGGCCGCTGCTGGATTGGGCGCAGCCTGACCAGTGCCGGCCCCTTTTGGCCGCCATCCACGCCGAAGCCCGCCGGCGCCGCGCCATCCTCCTCAAAATTGAGCCTAACCTTTGGAGCGCCGAGGGCAATCCACACCCCTTAGAAAACCCTCCCCCCTCTCCCCGTGAGAGCGGGGGGTCGCGCCAGCAACGGGATGAGAGGTTTTCATCGCTGGGTGATGCGCCACCCGCTCATAATGGCTCCTCTAATAGTAATGAAGCTGCCCTCAACTTTTTAACCGCATCCGGCTTCATCCCTGCCGATACCATCCAGCCGCGCACTTCCCTGCTGATTGATATTAGCTCCTCGGAGGCTGACATTCTGGCCGCCATGAAGCAAAAAACGCGCTACAACATCCGGCTGGCGGAGAAAAAAGGTGTCAAGGTGTACCAGGGCAGCGCCGCCGACGTGTCTACCTTTTACCAACTGGCCCAGGTTACGGCGGCGCGAGACGGTTTTGGAGTTCACAGCCTGGAATATTACCGGGCCGCTTTTCAACTTTTTAGCCCGGAACGCTGCGCCTTGTGGCTGGCCGAATTTGAGGGCCAACCCCTGGCAGCCTTGATGGCCTTTTGCCAGGGAGAGGAAGCCTACTATTTTTATGGCGCTTCCTCTAACCAGCAGCGCCACCTCATGGCCCCTTATCTCATCCAGTGGGCAGCGATCCGCTGGGCCAAGCGCCAGGGCTGCACCCGCTACGATTTGTGGGGCATCCCCGATGCTAACTTAGCCAGCCTCGAAGCCGAATTTGAGAGGCGGCATACCGGCTTGTGGGGCGTGTATCGCTTTAAGCGCGGCTTTGGGGGGCAGTGGGTGCAAAGTGTGGGTGCTTTTGATTACGTGTACCAACCGCTGCTGTACCGGCTTTACAAGTTTCGCCGCCATATATAACCATTGAAAAAGGCAACAGCCACTTTTTATCTGAAATTTAATGACTATCACCTGATGGGTTTTGCATCAGAAAAGAACCGGCTATGAAAATAGGTTACAAAATTCTGCCTGCCCTGGTTTTGTTACTTTTTATCCCTCTGACCGGTGGCGCTGCTGC
>CAZDMM010000019.1:0-23761 GCA_964505845.1 uncultured Caldilineaceae bacterium | reverse complement strand
CTGGAATGATATGATTTTGTACTAAGCCAAATCGCGCAGGCCAATCCGTCAAAAAGCCTCTTGCCAGCCCCTTGACCGCGTGGTATGATACAAAACTGAACTTATGGCCTTCCCAACCCATGCCCGACCGCCGGGCAAATTAAAATCTAAAATCCTCAAGCTTCAATCTTACCGGGGCGCTTCCCAATCTCTAACCCTCAATCTCATAACCAGCATTTTTCTTTTTACTCTGGCCCTCCTCCCCCGCGCCTATGATTTAGAGCGTTTTGTTACCGCCGATGAGGCCAAGTGGGTCTATCGTTCCGCCCAATTTTTGGCCGCTTTGCTGCGGGGCGATTTTGCCGCCACCAGCGTCAACCTGACCCCGGCCGTCACCACCACCTGGCTGGGCAGCGCCGGGCTGGCCCTGTACTATCAGCTCCACCAGGTGGCCCTGAACCAACCCTTTCTGACCTGGCTCACCGCTTTACCGGAATTTCGAGTCCAGTTGGATCTTCTGGCGGCTACTCGCTGGCCCATGCTCATTTTAACCTCGCTGGCGGTGGTGGCCTTGTATCTGGTGGTTGCCCGGCTGTTTTACCCTGCCCTGGCCTTTTTGGCCGCCGTTTTGGCCGCGCTCGACCCGCACCAGGTGGCTCTGGCCCGCATCCTGGGCCACGATGCTCCCGCCGCTGTTTTCATGAGCCTCTCGCTTCTTTTATTGCTGCTGGCCGTAAAACCAGCAGGGGAGCAGGGGAGCAGGGGAGCAGGGGAAATTTCACCCTCAACCCCCCACTCCTCCGTTCCCCTACTCTTGCTCTCCGCCGTTGCGGCCGGCCTGGCTTTTCTCTCCAAAGCGCCGGCCCTGTTTTTGATCCCCTTTGCCGGGCTGGTTTTGTTTGTTTCAGAAATCCACATGGCCGGTTCTTTCCCTCGCCTTCCCGTCGCCTCGCTCCTACGTTTTTTGGGGGGGATGCTCACCTGGGGTGCGGTAGCCTATCTCACCTTTGTTCTGGTGTGGCCGGCGGCCTGGGTTGACCCGCTCGGCCGGCCGGCAGCGGTCTTTCAAAACGCCTTTCTCTCCGCCACCGACCAGGAAGAAGCCGGCGAAGAAGGCTTTTGGCGCGTGCCCGACCTCGGCCCGTTCTATTATCTGGTCAACGGCGGCTTCAAACTCAGCCCATTGGTGCTGGTGGGAACGGGTCTGGCTGTTTTTTTTGTGTTGAAGCAGCGAAGCAGTGAGTCAGCGAATCAGCGAGTCAGCGAACCGGCGAAAAGTGAAGAGCAAAACGCGAAGAATGACCAAACTACACTCCCCGCTCGCCGCTCCCCCGCTCCTCTGCCCCCCCGCTCCTCTGCCCCCCTGCTCTGGCTGTTCGCCTTCGCCCTCCTCTTCACCCTTTTCATGACCCTCAGCGACAAGCGCAGCCCCCGCTACCTCCTGCCTGTTTTTCCCATCTTGGCCGTCATCGCCGCCTATGGTTGGTTAAAACTGTGCCAGGTGTCAGGTGTTACGTACCACGCACTACGCACTACGTTACACGCGCCATATGCCATCTTCATCGCTCTCCTCACCCTCGCCGCCGGTATCATTCTTCTCCCCTACGCCCCCTATTACTTTACCTATTACAACCCGCTGCTGGGCGGAGCTTACACCGCGCCCGCCTGGGTTAAAATCGGCTGGGGAGAGGGGCTTGACCAGGTGGGCCGCTTTTTGCAGCGCGAAGGTAATTTACGCGATGCGCGGGTCGGCGCGGCCTACGCCTCCACCGTAGCCCCCTATTTTGAGGGCGACCTGGCCGGTGTGACCGGTCCCAACCTGGATTATGTGGTGCTTTATGTCAAACAAGTCCAATCGGGTGAGCCATCGCCGGAGTTTATCCGCTACTTTGAACAGCTTGACCCCATTTTCTCCGTTAACCTCAACGGCATCCACTATGCCGATATTTACCCCGGCCCGGCTCTGCAAGCCGTGACCGCCGACCCGGAGGCCGGGCTTTCGCTGCCGGTAGCCTTTCGGCCCTTAACTGTTTACGGCCACATGGGTGAGACGCTGGAGGTGGATGTGGTTTGGCGGGCAGCCGGCCCCTTGACCGGCCAGCCGGTCAATCTGGCGTTGGTGCCACCGGCCACCACAGAAACACTGGCCCAGGGGCAGGCTGTTTTGACCGGCCTGGCCGGCGATTTGGCCGTCAGCCGGCACCGGCTCACCCTGCCGGCCAATTTGACGCCCGGCCCTTATACCCTGCTGGTCAAAGGTCAACCGCTGGGCCAGGTGGAACTGCGCAATTTCAAAGCGCCTCAAAGCCTGACCCCGCTCCAAAATTTAACCTTTGGCCGGCAAGTTGCGGTAGCCGCTTTTGCCATGACGCCCAACCCCGATTATATTGGAGTCACCCTGGCCTGGCAGGCCCGGCAAGCTCACCTGCCCGATTACACCGTCTTCGTCCAACTGCTCAATGCCGCCACCGGTGAGCGCGCCGCCGGGGTAGATGCGCAGCCCCGGCAGGGCCAATGGCCCACCAGCCGCTGGGTCAATGGCGAGGTAGTGACCGATGAATACCTGGTCGCTGTGCCGCCGGATTTCAAACCGGGGGTGTATAAGGTCATCGTCGGCCTGTACCGGCCCGAAACCGGCCAGCGCCTGACCCTGCCCGATGGTCAAGACCATTGGACGCTGCCGTACTCGTTCATTCGAGATTAAAAATGAAGCAAGCTAATCACCGGTCACCAATTACTAATAACTCCCGCCTCCTCCTCTCCCTCTGCCTCTTTTTCCTGGCCCTCACCCCCCGCCTCCTCGATTTGGGCCGCTTCCTTACCGCCGACGAGTTTTTGTGGGCCGACCGCTCGCGCAACTTTTTGGCCGGGCTGACCGACCCCGCTTTCCAATGCGACTCGGTGGTGGAAGAGTGGCAGTACGTGGCCCAGGGGTTGAGATGCACCCTGCGCACCGGCCACCCCGGCGTCACCACCATGTGGACCGGCAGCCTGGGCTTTTTTCTGCGCTGGCTGGGGGATGGCCGGCCGGCTCCGCTGCACGATTACGTCGCCGCCGTCTCCACCGACCCGCTCGACGCCACTTTCATCGCCCCGGAGCGGCTGGGCACGGTGCTGATTACCGCGCTGTGGGTGGTGGCGGTCTATTGGCTGGCCCGCCGCCTCTTTGGCCCGCCGGCCGCTTTGCTCGGGGCCGTCTTCATCGCGCTTGACCCGTTCCACATCGCCCTCTCCCGCGTCATCCACCACGATGCTCTCAGCACCACCTTTATGACCCTCTCCGTCTTTTGCGCCTTGATTTATTGGGGAGACCCCCTTGTAAGGATGAATGATGAAGGCGGAAGGTGGAAGGGTCTTTCGTTCATCCTTCATCCCGCCCCTGGCGCGCGCGCATCCGCGTCATCCTTCATCCTTCTTAAGCGTAGTTGGCTGCTGCTCTCCGGCGTTTGCGCCGGTCTGGCTTTTCTCAGCAAAAGCGCCTCGCTGTTTTTGATGCCCTTCATCGCGCTCATTGGCCTTTGGTTTTTTATACAAGATGGCCGGCGCAGGGCTGATGGTCGAAAAACTTTCATCCTTTCGCCTTCATCCTTCATCCTTCTCATTTTTGATGGCCTGCTTTGGTTTGCCGTGGCCATGCTCACCGTTTTTGTGTGCTGGCCGGCCATGTGGGTAGCCCCTTACGAGGCGGTGGCGACGGTGCTTTCCCTGGGCTTCAAATACAGCACCGGCGGCCACGCCAAAGGCAACTTCCTGCTCGGCCAGATCTCGCAAGACCCCGGCCCGCTCTTTTATCCGGTCACCTGGCTTTACCGCACCACCCCGTTGGTAGTGCTCGGTTTAATCGGGCTGCTGGTGACTTGGTGGCAGAGTCGGAGAATGGGCGAATGGGCGAATGGGCGAATGGGCGAAACTACCACTAAGACAACTTCCAACCCTCCAACCTCCAACCTCCAACCTCCAATCTCCCTTCATCCTTCATCCTTCATCCTTATCCTCCTCTTCATCTTCGGTTATGCGGCCATGATGACCCTGGGCGAGAAAAAGCAGGAACGCTACTTGCTCCCCATTTACCCCTGGCTCGACCTCCTGGCCGGCGTTGGACTGGTGGGAATTTGGAATTACGTTCAACGTTCAACGTTCAACGTTCAACGTTCAACGGCCAATGCCTCTCGTTCGCTCTTTGTCTTGGTCGTCCTGGTTTTGATCGTCAACGGCTACCTGGTAGCGGCCAATTTTCCTTATTATTTCACTTATTACAACCCCGTGCTGGGCGGAATTCAGGGCGCGGCCCAGGCCATCACCATCGGCTGGGGCGAGGGGCTGGATCAGGCCGCCGATTACTTGAACCGGCACGCGCCGCCGCTGCCGCGAGTCGCCAGTTGGTATGAGTCCACTTTTACCCCTTTTTATCACGGCCCTTCCATCAGCTATTCCAAAGAAAAAGGCAAAGCCCTGGCCGGCGATTATGTCATCTTCTATGTCAACCAAACCCAGCGCCGTTTTCCCGACGACATCTTTTTTGAGTATTTTGAAAAGCGGTTCAAGCCGGAAAAAGTGATCACCCTGAAGGGCCTCGATTACGCCTGGATTTATCCCAGCCTGGGCATTGACCACTACGTGCAAGACCAAACTTACGTGGGCATCGCCTCGCTGCTGGCCTGGCAGTGGGCTGAGGGCGACAAACCCCTCATTCCCGGCCAGCCGGCCGATTTTGCGCTGTATTGGGAATACCTGGGCAAACGGGCGGATGAACCTTTTTTCTTTCGGCTGGTGGATGCGCAGCAGCGGCTGGTGGCCGAAGGCCAGAGTCAACTGGTCGCCGCGCAGAATCCCCCGCCGGAAGCCTGGCGTCAGGGTGAAATCTTGGTTGAGCAGGGCCGCCTGACTGTGCCGCCCGGCACCCCCCCCGGCCAGTATCGCTTGCAGATAGGCTTTTACACCCACGCTCCCGCCGTAACCGAGGGTGAGCTGCTGTTTACCTTGCCGGAAACCGAGTCGCTGGTCACGGTTAACCATTCGCCCCCGGCGGCTTTCACCCTGCCTCACACGGCTGACCCGGTCAACCAACCCCTGGGCCACTCGCTAACCTTGCTGGCTGCCAGTTGGTCTCCCCAATTACCAATTACCAATCACCAATCTGCCGGAGGTGCGCAAAGCAGCGCAATCTCTACCCTCCCCCTCAACCTCTACTGGCGGGTCGAACAGGCCATGCCGGCCGATTTTAGCCTGCACGTGGGCCTGCTGGACGCCGCCGGGATAGTCCGGCAAGCCTGGTTTGACCTCAGCCTGGCCGAAACCTTCAACCCGGCCAAAACCACCTGGCAGCCCGGCGACATTCTCCACACCGCCTGGCAGCTTGACCTGCTGCCGGAAACGCCGCCCGGTCGCTACAGCCTTGAATTGATCCTGCCTAAAGCCGCACCGTCCGAAAAATTGTCGGTGGGCAGTCTGGTTATACCTGAGCATGAACCCGGACGATAATCTCAACCCTTCTTTTCGGGCCAAAATTCAGCCGGCCCAGCGCGCCTCCCTCGACTGGCTGTTGCTGCTGGTGAGCCTCGGCCTGGCCCTGGCTCTGCGTTTGCCTGGCCTGACCGTTTTTATCACCGCCGATGAGTCTCGCTCCTGGTACGGTCGCTCGATCATTTTTTTAGACTCGCTGGCGCGAGGAAATTGGGCCAATACCGCTCCCGGCGGCGAAGTCGGCTATCTTGAAAACGTCTCCCTCAGCCCGGCCCCCGGCGTGACCACCATGTGGCTGGGCGCTGCCGGCATCCTGTTGGAATACCTGCGTCAAGGCATGCCCGTCCCACTGACCCAATTTTTGCCGGCTTTACCCTTTGACCCCTTGGAGCCGGCCATGCTCTTTTGGCTGCGTTTGCCGGGCGTGCTGCTGGCCGCGGCCGCAGCCGGCCTGACCTACTGGTGGAGCCGCCCGCTGTTGGGCCGGGCCGGGGCGCTGCTGGCCGCCGGACTGCTGGCCCTCGACCCCTTTGGGCTGGCCCTCTCCCGCGTCTTGGGCCACGATTCTCCGGTCAGCCTCTTGATGTGGCTCTCGCTGCTGGCCTTTCTGCGCAGCACAAAAAACCATTCCTCCTTCATCTTTCATCCCTCATCCTTTATATTTTTCTCCGGCGCTCTGGCCGGACTGGCCTGCCTCTCCAAATATCCGGCCCTGTCGCTGGGTCTCTTCGTCGCAGTGACGATGTTAATCGTTTATGTATGGCAAGCCCGCTCACCCCAATCTGCCGATCCCCAGAACGCCCGGCCCATTTGGGCGCAGAGCGGCGAGGGGCGAGGCACGCAAAGCGGTGCAATGACCAATCTCCAATTACCTTCTATCCTCACCCGCTGGCTCACCGATATGCTCCTGTGGAGCGCCGCCGCCGGGCTGGTGTTTGTCCTCTGCTGGCCGGCCATGTGGGTTCATCCCCTGGACACGCTGAACACCATTATCGGCGACGCCCTGCGCGCTTCCGGCGGCTCACACCCCAAAGGCAGCTTTTTTTGGGGAGAGCCTGTCCCCGACCCCGGCGCGTTGTTCTATCCCCTGGTAGTCCTGCTGCGCACCACCCCCGTTGTGATGGTGGGGCTGCTGCTGGCGCTGTGGGGGCTGATAAGGGGGCAAGCCGGCGAGTCAACGAATGAGCGAATGAGCGAATCAGCGAATGAGCGAATGAGCGAATCAGCGAGTCAGCGAGTCACGCTCCCCGCTCCCCGCTCCCCGCTCATCATCCTGATCGCCTTTATTCTTTTTTATGGCCTGCTTGTTACCTATGGCGGCAAAAAACAAGACCGTTACCTCCTGCCCATCTTTCCGGCGTTGTCTATGCTGGCTACATTCGGTTATCTTTACGTTTTACGCTTTACGCTTTACGCTTTACGCTTTGCCCCCCTCATTCTCCTGCTCCTCCAGGCGGCGTTTGTTTTGCCCGCATATCCCTATTACTTTTCATATTACAACCCGCTGGCCGGAGGCGGCCGGACGGCGGAGCAGCTCATCCAGGTGGGCTGGGGCGAGGGTTTGAATGAGGCCGCCGCCTATCTCAACACGCTGCCCCAGGCCGAGTCGCTCAAGGTTGTCTCCTGGTATAGCACCACCTTTGAACCCTACTTCAAAGGGCGGACGATCTACAAAATTGACGAGGAGAAAATTTCGCGCAGTTCCAAGCCCGGCCTGGCCGCCGATTACGTGGTGTTTTACCTTAATCAAACCCAGCGCTTGCTGCCCTCAGAAGGGGCGCTCCAATTTTTCCAGTCCGTATCGCCGGTCTATACTGTGACCATCAACGGTATTGATTACGCCAAAATTTATCCCTCCGTGGGCATGCAGCATGTTTTTAGCGGGGAAGTGCGCCTGGTGGGCCAATCTGAATTGTTAGGCTATAACCTGACCAGCGAGGCCGGGCAGCCGGTGACCACAGCCTACCCGGAAAGTGTGGTTTTACTGTCGCTCTATTGGGAGTGGCAGGGACAGGCCGAAGGCGACAAAATTGGCCTCAGCCTGGTGGATGGCGCCAACAAGACTCGAGGCTGGGGCAACCCCATCGAAACGGTTGCGCCCCTGCCTCGCTCGGCCTGGCAAGACGGCATGGTGGTGCGCGACGATTTTGCTCTGGTCATTTTCCCCGATACCCCGCCCGGCGACTACCGGCTGGCGGTGTGGCTGGCCCGCCCGGCTACCGGCGAGACGGTGGGAGTCTATCCCTTTGGCCAGGATACCGTCACCATCCCAATTGTGCCGCGTGGGGCAGCGCAGTAGCTAACCTTGACACGTAACACGTACCACTCACCAATCAAAAAGGAGGCGATTTTTTGGCTCTGCCTCTTGATGATCAGCCTGGTCGCCGTGCTCTTGCGGGCCGGCCTGTTGCACAGTTTTCCCCTGTCGCCCGACGAAGGCATCCATTTGATGTGGCTGCGCTTGCTTTCGGCCGGTTATAAACCTTACACCGAAGTTTATATTACTTATCCACCCCTGTACCCCTTGACCATTCAAGCCATCTGGAACCTATGGCCCACCGAAGCGGCGCAGCGCTGGTTCAGCGTGTGGTACACCGTGTTTGGCGGAGTGGGGGTGGCGCTGGCGGCCCGGTGCTGGGCCGGGCGGCTGGCCGGCTTGATCGCCGCCGGCCTGACGCTCTTCTCCCCGATTCTGGTTGAACCTTCTCGGGCCGTTTTGGCCGAATTTCCGTCCGTGGCCTGGTCGGTGTGGGCGGTCTGGTTGGCCTGGTTAGCGCATGGGCGCATGAGCGCATGGGCGCATGAGCGCATGGGCGAATCGGCGAAGGAAGGAGTCCTCGCGGCCCCGAGTTCTCGCGGCGCCAAGTCCACGCGTCACCGAGTCCTGCTGGTTTTATCCGGTCTGTGCCTGTCGGCCAGCCTGTTGACCAAACTGCTCTCGCCCTTTATGTTAATCCTGATTCCTATTATCCTGATCGCATCTTATTCATCCTTCCGCCTTCATCCTTTATCCTTGCCTAAACCGCTGCTGCTGGATTTAACCATCTGGAGCCTGGCCGTCATCCTGCCGGCCTTGCTGCTGTTGCCGCTTTTCAATCTCGACTCCCTGGCCCGCCAGGTGGTGGAACAGCGTTTGCAGGCTCGCACCGCTTCGCTGGAAGAGCAGGCTTTTTGGCCGCCCCGTTATGAGCGCGGCCTGATGTTTGTGCAGGAAGACCGGGTGTTGGCAGTGACGGGGTTGGTGGGGTTGGGGCTGGCCTGGTGGAAACGGCCGCGCGGGCGCTGGATCATCCTGACCTGGCTGCTGCTGGCGCTGTTGATGTTAGCCTTTCACACCCCCATCCGGTACAAGCATTACCTCATCCTGATCCCCCCCCTGGCCATCCTGGGCGGCGCGGCCATCGCAAGGTGGATTTACGATTTATACCGCAAGGGTATCCCTGGGGGACGATTTACGATTTATGCGCGATCTCCCATCTCCCATCTCCAACCTCCACTTACAGCCGTCACTGGCTTCCTTTTGCTGCTCGGACTCATCGCCTGGCAAATACCCCTCACGCTTGAATCCTGGCAGGCCAGAGCCGCCATCCCCCAGCCGCCAAAAGAGGAGACCCAGGCCCTGGCCTTTATTGAAGCTGTTACCGCACCCAACGACTGCCTGATCAGCGATGATATGCCCATGAGCTATTGGAGCGGGCGGCCCTCGCCGCCGGAACTGGCCGAGGTTTCTACCAATCGCCTGGAGTCCGGGGCGCTGACCACCCCCCAACTGATCGCTTTGACCGACCGGTATGACTGCCAGGTGGTCATGGCGGTCTCAAACCGCATTACCAAATATTTGCCGGATTATATCGAGTGGGTCAAACAAAAATATCTAGGGCGTTTCCACTACGGCGAGGATATTCTCTACTTTGCCAAGCGCGACACCGACCCTCTCCCGGCGACCTGGCTCCAGGCTAATTTTGCCGGCCAATTAAAATTGCTGGGCTACACCCTGCCGCCGGCCCACCGGCTGCGGGGCCGGCGTGTCCCGGTAACGCTCATCTGGCAGGCTCAAACCCAACCCGGCGCCGATTACGCCATCTTTGTGCAGTTGCGAGATCAGGCTAACACCGTTCTGGCTAACGCCGATTACCAGCCTTACCAGGGGCTGCTGCCCACCTCTACCTGGCCGGCCGGCGCGGTCATCCATACCGTTACCTGGCTGCAACTGCCAGAAGGTGTGGCATCCGGCCGCTATAACCTTTACGTGGGGGTGTATCATCCAAATACCTTAGAACGACTCCCCTTGCAAGGCGATACCTCCGGTGAAAGCGCCGTTATTTTGGAGCCGGTAATTATCCAATGAGATGGGTCAGGTGTGAAGCGTCAAGCGTCAAGTGTCAAGCCACCAGGGAGTCTTCAGCTCTGTTAGGTTTTACGTTTTACGTTTTACGTTTTACGCAACACGCAACACGCCTCACATCTCACATCTCACGCCTCAGAGCCAAAGGCCCTCACGCTCTCCGCTCTCCGCTCTTGCTTTTCCTGGTCGCCCTGCTGCCCCGCCTGTACTCGCTTGGCTCATTTCTGACTATTGACGAAGTCAAGTGGGCCGAAGGAGCGGCCCAGTTCTTAATGGCGCTGCGTTCCGGCGACCTGGCGCAGACTTACTGGCACTTTTTCCCCGGCATCACCATTGCCTGGAGCGGCGCGGCGGCCCTGTGGGTACGCTGCCTGGGGGCGGCCGACCTGGCCCAGTGCGCCCAGGCCGGTGTGATTCACCTGGCCGACTCCATCGGCTGGCTGCGCCTGGGGCCGGTGTTGTTCACCTCGTTGGGCATTGCGGGAGCTTATCTTTTAGCCCGCCGGCTGCTCTCCGAGCGAGCCGCTCTGCTGGGCGCGCTGCTGCTGGCTTTTGACCCTTTCTTTATCGCTCACTCCCGCATTTTAAACGGTGATGCCGTCGCGGCTATCTTTATGTTCCTTTCGCTGCTGGCGTTCCTGCGCCATTGGCCGGGCGAATCAGCGAATCAGCGAGTCAGCGAATCATCTCGCCAATCAATCTCCAATACCCAAAGGGCACGTTGTCTCCAATCTCTACTACTTTCTGGCGCTATGGCGGGTTTGGCCGTGCTTACCAAACTGCCTGCTCCGATCATCGGTGGGTTTATCGGCGGTTTGGGCGGCGTGGCGATGGGGCTGAGGGGTCGGGCTGAAGGCTGGCCGGGCGTGCGGCTCTGGCTGATAACTTTGACTTGGTGGGGAGGGGTCGCCCTGGCCGTGATTCTGCTGCTGTGGCCTGCCTTGTGGGTGGCCCCCCTCCAAACCATACGGCAGATGTATGAAGATGCCTTCCAGGTGGGTGGAGCCGGCGCCGGCCACGATACCTATTACCTGGGCCAAATTGTTGATGATCCCGGCCCCTGGTTTTATCCTTACGCCCTGGCCTTTCGCCTGACGCCCGTAACGACGATTGGCTTATTGCTGATCATAGCCTGGTTTGTAACGCGCCTTACGTTTTATGTTTTACCCTCAGGGAGCGGAGGGCGCGTTGCCAAATCTTCTATGCAACCTGGTCTTTCCACCTCAACTTCCCCGGTCGCTTGGATTCTGCTGGCCTACGTGGTATTTGTTATCCTGCTGGCCAATGTCAGCCCCAAAAAGTTAGATCGCTACGTGATGGCTGTCATCCCGCCCTTGATATTTTTAGCGGCGCTGGGCTGGACGCAGTTGGTTGCGCCTGGCCTGGCCTGGTTTCGCCGCCGGGGCCAAAAGCGGCCTTTTGTCCTGCAGGCCCTGCTGGCCGGTTTGGCTGCGCTGCAGCTACTTTTTGCTATTTTGGCCGCGCCCTATTATCTTACGTACTATAACCCGTTATTGGGTGGTGTGCAGCAGGCGGTTAAACAGGTTCCGGTGGGTTGGGGCGAGGGGCTGGAACAGGCCGCCCATTATCTCAACGCACTCCCCCATGCTCAAGATTTGAGTGTTTCAAGCTGGTACAGTGACATGTTTGATCCTTATTTTGTAGGCCGGCGGGCCAGTTTTGCCGATGATGGCCGGGCGCAACTGGCCGCCGATTACGTGGTTTTTTACGTTAACCAACTTCAGCGCCAAAAACCATATCCCGGCCTGATTGACTATTTTCGTTCTGGTCAGACCGTTTTTCAGGTGGCGGTTGGCCCGCCAGGACAGCTCACGCTGCAAGCTGGTATACCGTGGGTTGAAGTTTACCGGGCGCCGGCCGCTCAAAGCGCCAGCGGCGCTCCCAAAATTGAAGGCGTAGCCCAATTGTTAGCTTATAAAGTGACCGGGCAGCGAGTCGTCAGCAAAGATGCTGCTGATTCACCCCCCTTACCCTCCGCCGGCGACATCACGCTCACCCTCTTTCTCAAAGTATTGGGGCCGCTGCCCGACAAATCCACCTTTGCCGCCTCCCTCAACCCCATTGCCAATAACCAGTTGCCAATTCCCTCCACTCCCCAACCCTTAACCCAACATCGCGGCGACTGGCGTGCAGGCGGCATCGTCGAGTGGCAGGGAGTTTTTACCCTACCTCCCCAAACCCCGCCCGGCGAGTACCGGCTGAAGGTAGAGCTGCGGGCCGGCCCCGGCCCCATCGCCGAATTTGCGATTTCTGAAAAAGACCCGCCTGTGCGTTTACAATGATCCCACTCTCATTTGCCAAACTGCCCAGGCCGGTAGCTATTGCGGCGATGACCGCTCAGGGCAAAATCGACATAGCCATAGGGTTGTTTATCCTGGCTTTGCTGCCGCGAGTGTTTGGCCTGGGCCTGTTCCTCACCTCCGACGAACCGCTGTGGCATGTCCGCTCCATCGCCTTTGCCGAAGCCCTGGCCGGCGGCCGCTGGGGCGACACCTTGCAGACCGGCCATCCGGGCGTCACCACCATGTGGAGCGGCGTGCTCGGCCTGGCCGCCGCTTATGGGTGGCAAAATTCGGCGGCCTCATTCTCCGCCTTTTTGCAAAGCCTCTCCCACAACTCGGATCGGATAGATGTGGGCCTGCTGCCCTGGATGCGCCTGCCGACCGTTTTGCTGACGGCCTTGATGATTGTCCTGTGGTACCGGTGGAGTGCGCCCCTACTGGGGCACGGCGTGGCGCTAACGGCCGCCCTGCTTTTGGCGTTTGACCCGCTGCTGCTGGCTCACTCGCGCACCCTGCACCACGACGCCCTGGCCGCCATCTTTATCTCCCTGAGTTTGCTGGCCCTGCTCAATTACGTCAGCAAGCCGGCAAGCCGGCGAGCCAGCGAATCGGCGAATGGCGAATGGGGCATAAGCTTCAATCCTCCATCTTCCACCTTCCAGTTATGTCTTTCCGGCGGCCTGGCCGGGCTGGCCCTCTTGAGCAAAGGCAGCGCCTTGATTCTGGTAGGCTTTGTGGGCCTGCTGCTGCTGTGGCTGTGGCTCAAGCGCCGCTGGCCGCTGCACACCGTCATCTTGGCCGGGATGATCTGGCTGGCCGTGGCCGCCGCCATCTTTGTGCTGCTGTGGCCGGCCATGTGGGTTAAACCGGGCCAGACGCTCGCTGAGGTTTTTGGCTGGATCATCTCTTCCACCGAAGGCGAAGACGCCGCCGAAACCGCCGCCGGCTGGGCCGGGGCCGTCCCCGATTTGGGCCTGCTCTTTTACCCGGCCAACTGGCTGCTCAAGTCAACCCTGCTCTCCTGGCTGGGCCTGGCAGGACTGATCGGCTGGTGGCGAGCGGCCCGAAATAACCCACAGCGCTGGGTCATCGCCTGGTTGGGCCTTTTTGCCCTGCTCTTCACCCTCTTCCTGGCCCTGGGCGACAAGCGCGACGGGCGCTATTTGCTGCCCATCTACCCGGCTATGTCTCTGCTCACTGCCGCCGGCCTGATGTGGATTTCCGACGCCTTTGGCGGATTTACGATTGACGTTTTAAAGAATCTACGTGCGAGTTTTAACCTCCAAAATTCAACCTTCCAACCTTCCAACCATCCAACCTTCCAACTCATCCTCTTCACCCTCTTGTTGCTTGCCTTCAGCCTGCCCTGGTATCCGTACTATCATTCCTACTACAACCCCCTGATCGGCGGCAACTGGCTGGCCCCGCGCCTGATCAAGGTGGGCTGGGGTGAAGGCATGGAGCAGGTGGCTGCCTATCTGAACCAACAGGATAACGCCTCTTCCCTGGTGGTGGCAACCAGTTATGCCAACACTTTTCTGCCCTTTTTCAAGGGAACGGCGGTCAAGCATCACCAACTGGCCCGCAGCGATTATGTGCTGATGTATATTCGCCAGTGGCAAAACGGCTACCCTTTTCCCGAATATGGGGAGTATTACCGGCCTCGCCCGCCCCTGTTTAGCGTGCGTGCGGATGGCTTAGACTATGCCTGGCTCTATCCCGGCCCTCACATCAACCTTGTGCGCAATGTCGAATTTGAGCCTGGGGTCAGCCTGCTGGGCTTTGTGCTCGACCGGGCGGCGGCGCAGCCCGGCCGGCCGGCGCCGTTAACCTTGATCTGGCGCGTTCCCTCGCCCGACCGGCCGGCGCTGCAAGACCAACCGGTGCAGGTGCAGGTGCGCGGCCCGGACGGGTCGGTGCTAGCAAAAGGCAGCGGCCCCCTGCTGGCGGCGGATGGCCCTTCGCCGGTGGAGGGACACTATCAGTTGGAAATTCCGGTTGACACGCCTCGCGGCGATTATGAGCTGTGGGTGGCGGTGGGACAGGTTGCCAACCTGTCCTACCAAAAAGCGGGCCTGGTCCCGGTGCGGCAGCTTGATAAACCAACTCTGCCTGCGCTGGCCGAGGCCAACTTTGGCAATCTCCTGACCTTTGGCGGGGCCGAGGCGATTCCCTCCGCGGGCGGCCGGGCGGTCCGGCTGAAGCTGCTCTGGCAGGCCCGCCGGGCCATCCCGCAGCCGTACACCACCTTTGTCCACCTGGTTGACGCCCAGGGCCAACTGTGGGGCCAGGCCGACCGGACCCCGCAAGTGAATGGGGTTGAACTGCCAACGAACCAATGGGAAACCCACGAGTGGATTGTGGATGAATTTGAAGTGGCCCTCAAGCCCGACGCCCCGGCCGGGCAGTATACCGTGCTGGTAGGCGTCTATGATCCGCACACGCTGGAACGGCTGCCCCTGGTGGGGGCGGAGTCTGGCACAACGGTTGAGGTCACCACCATCAGCCTGCCCTCTCCAGGAGCTAACGAGTAATGTCTTATTCTTACAAAATAGTGGTTTTGTTATTGCTGCTGTTCGGCCTGGCGGCGCGGGTTTATCTGGCCAATGAAGTCAGCCTGAGTCCCGACGAGCGCAATGTTACCAATAAATTTCTGGATATTCCCTTGCAAAGCGTTTTCACCATCACCACTTTACATGGCTTTCCAGAGCATGCCTTTGCTAATCTGCTCATCTGGGCAGCCGATAAGGTGGGGAAACAAATTTACATGCTGCGCTGGCCGGGGATTGTGTTTGGAGTGTTGGCCCTGGCCATGACCTATAAACTCGCCCGGCGTATGCTTGGTTCCACTTATGCCCTGGCGGTGACGTTTTTGTTCAGTTTTTCGGCTTACCACCTGCTCTTTGCGCATCGCATCCGGGGCTATGCGGAGATGATTTTTTTGGTGGTGGCCTCGTTTTATTTTTTGTGGCAGGGGATGAGCCGGCCCGCCCGCTGGCGCTCCTGGCTCTTTTTTGCCCTGGTCACGGGCCTGGGAATTTACAACCATTTCTTCACCAGCACCGTTTTGGCTACCCAGGGCTTGATTGTTGCCATTTGGTTGGGGTGGCGCTGGTGGCGCGAGCGCCCCGAATCCGCAGGCGTCTTTTGGCGGCAGCAGGTTCTGCCCCCCTTGTTGGGCGGCCTGGGCAGCCTGGCCCTGGCAGTGATCCTGTTTACGCCCCTGCTGCCTCAATTTTTGCAAAACGCCCGCCCCGACGACTCCCACTTTGCGGTCTCTTCAACCTCCTGGCTTGAAACCGTGTGGCCCTATCTAAACCTGTTCAACGAGTACAGCAGCGCCGCCACCGGGTGGGGGTCGGCCCTGTTTTTGGGGCTGCTGCTGGCCGGCGTCATCCACCTGCTGCGGGTCAAACCGGCGGCGCTGGGGGTGCTGTTGGGCTGGCTGCTCGTCCCAATCCTGATTGCGGTGCTGGGCCAGCTTATTATCCCCTGGTTTTATGTGCGAGAACGCTACATCGTTTATATGCTGCCGGCCTATTTGCTCTTGATTGCGGCGGGCTGGGTGGGCTTGCTCCAATGGGTGCGCCGCTGGCAGCCTGCCCTGGGTAAGGTGGCCCTGGTTTTAAGCCTGGCCCTGTTCTTTAACCTCTCCGCTACGGCTCTGGCCGCCTATTACCGCGAGGCCACCCTGGGCAACTGGCAGCAGGTGGCCGAATTTTTGGCCCAAAACGCCCGCCCCACCGACATGTTTATCTGTGAACCTTTTGAGCATAGCTGGAAAGAGGTTGACCTGCCCTCCACCGACCGCTGCACCCGCAATGTTAACTACCGGCTGGGCAACTACCTTGAAACCATCTATCCCATTTATAATCTTTACAGGGTAGCCACATACCAAACCCTGGCCCAGAATCCCATCCTGTTGGAGCGCAATCCCCGCCTGTGGGTGATAGTGTGGAACGTGCCGGAGGGCTACGCGGTGCAGGGGGTGACCCCGGCCGCCGCCTTTACCCGCCTGGGGCACACCGTCATCCTGGGGCCGTTTGCGGCGGAGAATACCATCGCCGCCCTGGTGCAGGCTGTCGAGCAAACTGCCACCCTGGTCACGGTACCGGGCAGCGAGACCAGCCGCTCCACCCAGTTTGTGCTGTTGACTCGCCTGGCCGGCCTCTATGTGGGTTTAGGGCAGCCGGCCGCCGCCGCCGAAGCTCTCAGCCGGGCCAGGGCCGTTATGCCGGCCGACGACCGAGCCGAGGCGCTGCTGGCCGAGTTTGAACAGCGCCTCAATGCCCCGCCGCTGCTGGCCAGCCCGGCCCACCCGCTGCAAGCCAACTTGAACGGACAAATTATCTTGCGGGGCTACACCCTCACCCCGGAGCCGCCCTTACCCGGCCAGGCGCTGCGTTTGACCCTGTTTTGGCAGGCGTTGGCCGCCATGAAGGCTGACTACACCGTTTTTCTGCACCTCCGTAATGACGCCAACCAGACCGTGGCTCAAATTGATTTTACGCCCGCTCGCTCAACCTCCAGTTGGTGGGTGGGCGACGCTCCGGCCGACGCCAAAGAATTGGCTCTGCCGCCCGATTTGCCGCCCGGCCGGTATCGCTTGCTGGCCGGTCTGTACAACCCCCACACCCTGGAGCGCCTGGCCGTGCAAAATGATCTAACCGGCGAAAATGCTGTTGAACTGACCCAGTTTGTGATCTCAAAGTGAACCTGTTTCAAAATTCAAAAATCAGAATCCAAAATTGGCTCTTGGCTGTTGGCCTGGTGGTGCTAACGGCGGCGCCCCGTTTGACCGCCCTCAACCAATACCTGATTGTGGATGAGGCCGACCGCTGGCGCTGGGCCAAAGATTTTGTGGCCGCCCTCAGCCGGGGCGATTTGGCCGCAACCCTGGTGGGCGATGGCTATCCGGGTATTGTGCCGGTGTGGGCCGAGAGCCTCTGGATTCTGCTGGAAGCCGGCCGCCGCTCCCTGTTGGAAGGCGGCTGGATTGGGCAAGCCGGGCTGTACCAGCTTTTTCACGAGTGGGATCGCCCCGCCTACCTCATGCAGCAGCGCCTGCCAATTGTGCTGCTCAACACAGCTCTGGCCCTGGCCCTGGTTTGGGCCGTGTGGCGGCTCTTTGGCCGGCGGGTGGCTCTCATCGCCGGCATCCTCATCGCCCTTGACCCATTTTACCTGAGCGACTCCCGCGTTAACCGGGCCGAGGCCGTCATCGCCGGCCTGATGACCCTCTCCATGCTGGCCCTCATCTTTTACCAGCGCCAACCGCGCTGGCGCTATGTCATCATCTCCGGCATCTTTGGCGGCCTCAGCTTTCTCACCAAAATCCAGGCGTTAGCCATCCTCCCGGCGATTGGACTTGTCGGCGTAATTATTTTTTATGGAAGGCGGAAGGCGGAAGGCGGAAAGCGGAAACTTTCATCCTTCATCCCTACTCCCTACTCCCTACTCCCTACTGCCTATTTCCTACTCCTGTGGGGCGCTGCCGCCGGCCTTACCTGGTTCCTTCTCTGGCCTGCTATGTGGGTTAGACCGCTGGACACGTTGAGCCTGGTTTACGATTACACTACCCGCAAAGTGGGGGCCGAAGGGGTCAACCTCTTTTTTTTGGGCCAAACCTACGCCGACTCTGACCCCGGCCTGATTTTTTATCCCTTTGTCCTGCTGATGCGCATCACTCCGCTGGCGTTGTTGGGTTTAACGTTTTGTGTTCAACGTTTAATGTTTAACGTTCAACGCACCACGCACCAGAGCCGAAGGCCCCCCGGTGGCGCACCACGCCTCCTACTCATCTTTATCTTGATTTACGCCCTGGTCATGAGCCTGGGCAGCCACAAACAAGACCGCTACCTCTTGCCCATCTTCCCGGCCCTGGATATCCTGGCCGCGATAGGTTGGGTGTGGCTGTGGGCTGGGTGGCAAGCAAGAAGCCAAAAGTATAGTATAGGGAGGGCAGAAATCAGCAATTCCCCTCCTCCCTCCTCCCTACCGCCCTCCTCCCTCCTCCCTACCGCCCTCCTCCTGCTTCAGCTTCTCACCATCTTCCCTCATCACCCTTACTACTACTCTTACTTCAACCCCCTCATGGGCGGAGGCCAAACGGCGGTGCGGACGATGCGCATCGGCTGGGGTGAAGGCATGGATCAGGTGGGGGCATACCTGGCCGCCAAACCCAACAGTCGAAATCTCACGGTCAGCAGCCGCTTTACCCATAACATGCTCGGCTTCAAGGGCGACTTGATCTCCCTGCTGCCTGATGGCCGTTGGACTCAGGCCGATTACATTGTGCTGTACATCCAGCAAGTGCAGCGCCGCCAGGAACCCAGCCCGGCCTTTATTGACTATTTTATGGCCCGCCTGCCCGAAAAAATTATCACCATCGGCGGGATTGACTATGCCTGGATTTATCCCATCCCCTTCACCATCCCCGCCGACCCCGAAATCAGCCTCATCCCAGGTCAGGCTGCGCTTTTGGGGTACAGGTGGGACGGGGATCAGCGAGTCAGCGAGTCAGGGAATGAGCGAATCGGCGAGTCAGCGAATGGCGAAGGCGTGACCAGAGATTCGCCCATTCGCCCATTCGCAGATTCGCCCATCCGTATATTCTGGGAAAACCTGGGCCTGAGCGCCAACCACCAACTTTGGGTGCGTTTGGTGGGCCATGCGGCGCAGACAGAATGGGCCGCCTGTACGCCTGACCCCAACTTTGTCACCCAGGCCAAAACCCCCGGCGCGTATGTGGAAAGCCTCTGCGCCCCTACCCTGGCCGATTTACCCCCCGGCGCCTATACCGTAGAAGTTGCTCTAGGCCCAATTACTAATTACCAATTACTAACCTCCAATCTCCAACCCTTCCCCTTCCCCCAGGGCTGGCAGGCCGCCGCCATCACCGCAGCGGGGATCGTCACCGATACCCCCAAAGCCCAGCGTTTTGAGGCCATCGCTCGTGAAGCCCTCCCGCCTACCGCCATTCCCCTGGATAGAATCTACGATGGTCGCCTCAAATTGCTGGCCTATCAGCTCGACCCGGCCTCGCCGAGACCGGGAGAAACCGTCAGCTTGGCGCTGTACTGGCAGGCGGTCAAAGAAGCGCCGGAGCCGCTGCGCCTGACGGTGCAACTGGCCGACAGCCGCCGCATCGGCCTGGGCCGGGCCGATACCGAGATGCGGCCCGAGGGCTGGTTCATCGGTGAGGTCAAAACCACCCGCCACGAATTCAACCTGCCCCCCGGTTTAGAAACGCCGCTGGCCGGCCAGGTGGAGGTGACGCTGTGGAACCAGGCGGAGGTCGCTTTGCCCCCTACCACCCTGGCCGGAGCGCCGTTGGCTGAAGTCGCCGCCCGTTTTACCATCCCGCCGGAGCGCTGGCCCGGCCTGGCTGAGACGACGCCGGCCGCGGGAGTCTGGCAAAATGGGTTGGCCTTAAAAGGTTACACGCTGGCTCCGCAGCCCGCCCGGCCTGGCGAAACTATCACCGCCACGCTGTTCTGGCAGGCAGGCCGGCCGGTAGCCGAGAATTACGCGGTCTTTGTGCATGTAGTGGATGAGGCGGGCCAACTGGCGGCACAGAACGACGATTTGCCCCGGCGCGGGGCTTACCCCATCCCCTGGTGGCCGCCCGGCCAACCGGTCGAAGATACCCATCCCCTGGTTCTGCCGCCTGGCCTGCCGCCCGGCCGCTATCAAGTGCGGGTGGGCCTGTACCGCCCGGAAGATGGAATCCGCCTGCCGTTAGCGACAGGGGAAGATAATGTTACAATTGGAGATATTGAGGTAGAATAATAAACATTATCGGGATTAAGGTGACAGGCACTTATCTGGCTTAAATCAGACCGTTTTGAGCCAAATATGCCTATTTTTAGCGTTCAGAAGTGCCTGTCACCTGGCTTTCGTCTTATTCCCGATAGAGTCTAATAATTAAGGAGTGAGACCTATGTATGCAAAACCTCGCCGCTCGCCGGATAAGCTGCCACAGTTAGCCGAAAGTTGGTATGTCATTATCCGACAATTGCGGGTTTGGATTGCCCCGCCTGATGAATATCCCTGGCGGCCCTATGCGGTCATCGTGCTCAACCTGGAGACAGGCATGCTGCAAAAAGCAGAAGTCGCTCCGGCCCCCCCCGAGTCTGAGCAGCTTTTGAAGATTTTATTGGAGGTGATGCTAAAGCCGCCCAGAGAAACCGGTCAAAAACCGCACCGGCCCCAACACATCCTGGTACCTGAGGCCGCTTTAGCCGCCGCCCTGGCCCCAGAATTGGCCGGGCTTGGGATAAAGACCGGGCATGAGCCTCACCTGGAGGGGGTTGGGGAACTGGTGCAGGAGTTGGAAAACCATCTGCGGGGTGGGCCGGAACATCCCGGTTTGCTCTCGGTCAAGGGCGTAACCCCGGAGCTGGTCGGGGGACTCTTTGCCGCCGCCGCCGAGTTCTATCGCGCCGCTCCCTGGGTGCAGCTTACCGACCAGCACACCCTGGCCATCCGGGTGTTTCCGGAAAAACAGCCTCGTTTTGTTCAGGTGATGGGCAACGGCGGGGTGGAGTATGGCCTGGCCATGTACAAAAAGTGGGCCGATGTGGAACGAGTCTACAGCTTTGCCGACAACCCCCTGGAAATTTTGCCGGACAGCGGCGGCCATTCCTTTTTCTTTGATACCATAAACCACCTGCCGTTTGCCGATTTGGATGCCCTTGAAAAGTACGGCTGGGAGGTGGCCGACAAACGAGCCTATCCTGCCCCCCTGATTTATAGCCGGGCCGGCCAGGTTAAACGCCCCAGCCCGGCCGACCTGCGCTGGTACGAAGCCGCCCTGCGAGCCATTCCTCGTTTTGTGACTGAGTTCCTAAAACCCGGCCCGGCAGGCGATTTTCTGCCGGCCGAAGCAACGTTCTCGGTGCCGGCTCACGCCGGTGAAACCACCATCCATATCAAATATCCGGGCGGTGTTTTACCCAAGGAACTCCGCCCGGCTAAGATGACCGATTGGTCTGAATTTTGGGATGAGGGCGAAGAAGGTGAGTTGCCTCCCTTTGACCGCCGGGCTATGGAAGGCGCAATGGCCCAGCTTGGCGCTGACCTGGGCGGTACCAAGCTGGACAAAGCCCAGGAGTTAATGTACCGGGCCTGGGAAGAACGCAACCCGGCCCGCCGCATTATTATGGCCCACGAGGCGCTCAATCTTTCGCCCGATTGCGCCGACGCCTACGTGCTGCTGGCCGAGGAGGAGGCCGACACCCTGGGCCGGGCGCTGGAATATTATCAGCAGGGCGTTGCCGCCGGCGAAAGAAGCCTGGGTAAAAAATTCTTTAAAGAAAATGTGGGGCACTTTTGGGGCTTGCTGGAAAGCCGTCCTTACATGCGCGCCCGCCAGGGGTTAGCCAATACCCTGTGGGAAATGGATCGTGGCCCGGAAGCTGTGGAACATTTTCGGGATATGCTGCGCCTCAACCCAAGCGATAACCAGGGCATCCGCTACAGCCTGCTCAACCTGCTCTTAACCTTAAGCCGTGAGGCCGAAGCCCAGGCTCTATTGGAAGAATATGAAGATGACGCCATGTCCGAGTGGCTTTATACCCGCACCCTGCTCGCCTTTAGGGCCAACGGGCCTGGCCCGGAGGCCACAGAAGCTTTGCAGGCTGCGCTGAGGCAAAATGCCCATGTTCCGGCTTATTTGACCGGCCGCAAACGGATTCCGGTGCGCCTGCCGTCCTATTTAACCTGGGGCGAGGAAGACGAGGCCGTTCTGTACGCTTCCAGCTATTTGGCCCACTGGCGACGCACACCGGGGGCGTTGGACTGGTTGCAGGGATACCTCAAAACATCCCCGGCCACCGCCACCCGCACCGAGCGTAGACGCGGTAAGCGGCGTTCATTGAGGTAATTACCTGGCCGGTGCGACTGAAGTCGCTCCTCGAGGGCTTTCAGCCGTAAAGCCCGCCCGAAGGGGACGTATGTGGACGACCGGCTTTAGCCTCGGAGGGGCGGTTTCAACCGCGCCGGAAGGGAGATTGCTTCGCCTGTGGCTCGCAATGACAGAGGCTAGGAATTACGAAAACCACATGAACAGAAATTCATATTCGTTTATTTGTTGGCTATTCGTTGACAGTTTTTGCCGCCAACCCGCCGGCCTTCCACTCCTCCGGTTTAATGGTACTTGACCCATTCATAGCCGTTGAGTAAAATGCTACCCGTAGAGAGCAACCACATTTCTGGCAAAGATTCCTATGCCCCACAACTGGCCCGAAGAAGAGGGCGGAGTCGCTACCGAGCGGCAAACCCGCCCCAAAATTTACCCGCCCCGCATGTAGAAAGTGCTGCTGCACAATGACAAATAAACCCCCATGGTATTGGTGGTGATGGGGCTGGTCACTATTTTTCGCAAATCCGAGAGCGAAGCCGTCCAAATTATGCTGGATGTGCATCGCAAAGGCATCGGCGTGGCCGGAATTTACCAGCGTGAAATTGCCGAAACCAAAGTTGAGCAGGCCATGCAGTTGGCCCGGCAAGCCCAATTTCCCTTTATGGTAACGATGGAGCCTGAATGAGCACACCTTCAATCCCTGATTCCCTGCGTCAATGCTTGATTGACGCCCTGGCCGAGGCGCGCCAGCGCCGGCATGAGTACGTGACCCTGGAGCACCTGCTGCTGGCCCTGCTGCGCGAAGAGCGGGCGCGTGACATTTTACAAGCCTGCGGCGCCAATCTAAAAAAATTACGCCAGGAGTTGGAAGCCTATCTGAATGAGAATTTGGAACAGCTTCCCCCTAATCTGGAGTTTGAGCCGGAGCAGACCGTCGGGCTGCGGCGGGTGCTCTCACGGGCGGTGTGGCACGCCCAGGTGGCCGAGCAGGCCGAGCTGGAAAGCGGCGATCTGCTGGCCTCGCTGTTTGAAGAGCCGGATTCTTACGCCCGCTACCTGCTGGAGCAGCAGGACATCACCCGGCTGGATGTGTTGAATTACATCTCGCACGGCGTGGCCCGCGCGGATGACCTGTTTGAAACCCTGGACGAGGAGCTGGCCGAGGAAGATGAATTTGAAGACCGGCCGGTGCGCGACCCCCTGGCCGCATTTACCACCGATTTGGTGGCCCTGGCCGCCGCCGGCAAGAGTGACCCGCTCATCGGGCGGGAGGCGGAATTGGAGCGCACCATCCAGGTGTTATGCCGCCGCCTCAAAAACAACCCCCTCTTTGTGGGCGACCCCGGCGTGGGCAAAACGGCCATGGCCCAGGGCTTGGCCATCCGCATCCACGAAGGCCGGGTGCCCGATTTGCTCCAAGAGGCTCGGATTTACGCCCTGGATATGGGCCTGCTGCTGGCCGGCACCAAGTTCCGGGGGCAGTTTGAGGAGCGGGTCAAGGGGGTGTTGAAAGCTCTGCAGAACAAGCCCAATGCCATCCTGTTTGTGGATGAGATTCACACCCTGGTGGGCGCGGGCGCGGTCAGCGGCGGCTCGGTGGATGCCTCCAGCCTGCTCAAGCCGGCCCTGGCCACCGGCGATTTGCGCTGCATCGGCTCGACTACCCACGAGGAGTTCAAAACATTGGAGCGAGACCGCGGCCTGGCCCGGCGCTTCCAAAAAATAGATATTCTGGAACCTTCGGTGGAGGAGACCGTGCAAATTTTGAGCGGCCTCAAATCCCGCTTTGAAGCCCACCACGGCGTT
>CAZDMM010000018.1:3413-23955 GCA_964505845.1 uncultured Caldilineaceae bacterium | reverse complement strand
GATTAGAATTGCGTAGTGCGTAGTGCGTAGTGCGTAAAACGTAAAACGTAAAGCGCAAAACGTAAAACGTAGTACCTGACACCTGACACCTGACGCCTGATACTTGATACTTGACCACTGACTACCGACCACTCGCCCTACCCCAATTATCACCCCAATCCCCATCACATATTTTACCCAGCGCAAAACTTCGTACAGCCACGGCTCAAACAGAATTTGCCCGGCCCCAAAAGCGGCCCAAAAGGAGAGTTCCAGGCCGGTCAGCTCGGTTTGCCAGATTTGGGCCAGGGTTGGGCGGGGGTTCAACGGCCCGCCTCGATACAACAGGTGCGCGTTCAGGGCTGTGGCGTCGCCATAGAGGCCCCAGTTGCGCCAATACCACCACCCGGCGATGAGCAGCACCAGGCCGGCGATGATTGCCCCATGCACCAGCAGCCGGCCCAGGAAACGATGCCGGGACAGGTCAAACAAAAGCACCAGGGCAGCCAGCGGCAGCAGGTACAGCAGGCTCAATTTTGTGATCGCGCCCAAGCCCAATACCGCCCCCAAATACAGCGCATTCCGGCCCGAAGCACCATGCCTGAGAATCAAGGCCAACAGGTACAGCGCCGCCGCCGCCAGGGTAACGCTCAACCCATCATTGCTGATAGCGGTGCTGGTGTGCAAAAACTGCGGCACAAAGGCCACCAGGGCAGCCGCCAGCAAAGGGCGAGAGAGGAGAGCAGTCAAGATTGACTCGCTCATTCGCCCATTCGCCGACTCACTGACTCGCTCCTCACTAAAAACCAGGCGGGCTAAAGCATAAGTCAAAACCACCGTGCCTGCCCCTGCCAGCAGCGACAGCCAGCGGGCCAGGCGAGCGGCCAGAAAAACCGGGTCAAGGCTAAAGGCTTCGCCGGGCGCGTGCAGGTAGAGGTTGTTGTTGCCGCGCTCACGCCAGATAAAAGAACGCTCGTCAGCATAGTGGGGATTGCGCGGCAGTTCCGCAAAATGGCTCAAATCCAGCCAGAACACGGCCCCGGCCGCCAGCAGGTGGTAAAGCGGAGGCTGCGTGCCTTCCTGGTCCCAGGGCTGGTACTCGCCGGCCCTGACCACCGGCAGCGCCTGCCGACTTTGCAGGTATTGGATAACGGCAAAATGCTTTAGCTCATCAGGCTTCTCAAAAAACGGCACATTAAAATCGTACAGCAGACCCACCAGCACAAAGGCAATCAGGATGACTGCCAAACCGTAATGACCAACGCGCGTTGAGGGCTGGCCGTCGCCATTGTTTAATGAAGATTGACTCATAGGGCCGCATTATAGCACAAGTTGGCTGCTTTGACGCGCCAGGCCAGGTCAATATAATGTTAGGAATGTGTCCTGATACCTTGCGGCGGCCGGCGGTCTCCCGTCCCCGGTCTATTTTTTAGGGAGCCGTCATGAGCCGGGGGCGCACCACCGATAATGAAAATCTGGAGTGTCAAAGTGCACTTTGACACAGAACGGTTATTTTCGAAGGAGAACCTCTTGATGAAACGATTGGCTTTGGGCTTTATCATCCTGGCTATCATTAGTTTGACCGGCTGCAGCGCCCAAACCCCACCCCCGGCGGCTCCGACCGCTACGGTGGTCAGCCTGCTAACCCAGCCCACTCCGGTGAACATCGCGCCGGCAGCCCAGGCTTCTAGCGCCACACCGTTACCATTACCCTCGGCCACCTTCACCCCTGAGCCTGCCATCGCTGTTGCAGCCTCGGCCACCTTCACCCCTGAGCCTAACGCCACCGCTACGCCCTCAGCCACAGCCAGCCCAACCTCTAGCCCGACCCCTTCGCCTACGCCCACGCTCACCCCCACGCCGGCCGCGCCGGTGGTACAGCTTCCCCTCACCTCAACCACGGCTATCAATGTCCGTTCCGGGCCTGGCACGGCTTATCCCATCCTGGGACAGTTGCAGCCGGGCCAAATGGCCCCGGTGTTGAGCCGCAACAACGATACCAGTTGGTGGCAAATTTCGCTGGCGGATAACACCCTGGGCTGGGTTTTTGGCCAGCTTGTAACCTTGAGCGGCAGCCAAGAAGCCATCCCCATTGCCGCTGCGCCTCCCCCACCGCCCACGGCCACAGCCGCCCCGGCCCCGCCGCCGCAAGCGCAACCCGCCCCGCAGAATGAAGACCTCACCTCGCAGAGTCTGCGCCAAAAGCTAAACTGCACCCAGGACTTTTGCGTTACCTACCAGGCTATGGTTCCCATTTGGGAAAACGGCGGCTGTGTGGGCAATCACAGCATTTTCATCACCGTTTTAGAAGGCCCGCCGCCGGGCCGGCCTGTGGACGGCATTGTCATTGGCGACACCTTTAACAACGTCGAGGTGGCCTCCGGCGATAAGGGGCCGGGCCGCACCGAGATTACGCTGTGGAGCAATACCATGTCCGTTAAAGTCAAACGGCATGTGGATGGCGCCCCGTACACCAGCCAGGAAAGCTATCCCTTTACCTCAGCCGACGAGCTGATTCCCGCCGAAGTGCTGGCCGCCAACGGCTACTGCGACGGCAGCGTAGAAAAGTGCCGCTGGGCGCAGCAACATAACCAAGTTTGCCGCGGTCATTACTCTTACCGGGTCACATTCCACAAATTAGATTGAGGAAACCCGTTCCGCCTTTAACTACTCTTCAGACCGCCTGGGCCAACAACCGCCTAAAACGGGCAGCGCATGGTCAAAGTCCTACCTTCCCGGAAGCTACATGCTGTTTGAGACAAAGCTTATTTGGAGCTTCCGGGCAGGTTTGCCAAATATCTTTGAATATGCCCTGCTAAAGCGGGCAGCGCACTTGAAAAAAGCAAGAGCCTGGCTACAATGATTATGTACACTCTCGTAGTCAGAAGTTGAAGGGAGGTCGCCATGCAGAGTCGCCACGCCGCCCAGCCAGTTGGGGAAAGCCGCCGGTTACCCCCGGTTCGCCCGTCTATGCTGGCGCCGCCCGGCCGGGTGTGGTGGGGTTTCCTGCTTACCTTGCTCCTGTGCCTCACCCCCGCCCCTGTTTACGGTCAGGACTCCCCCATCACTGCCGCCGTCAACAAAACCCACTACTCCACCGATGAACTGGTCATCCTGACGGTGACGGTGGTGGATGATTCGGCCTTGCAGCCCCGGCCTATATTGCCCCGGCTGGACGGCCTGGCCGTGATTGACCTGGACATCGCCACCGATGTGAACGTCGTCAACGGCAAAATCAACACCCAAGTCACTTACACCTATCGCTTGCAGCCGCGCCGCACCGGCTCGCTAACCATTCCGCCGGTCACAGTCAAAATAGACGGCGAAATCTTCAAAGCCGCGCCGCTTACCATCGAGGTGAGCCAGGGCACGCCGCCGCTGCCGGCCGGCGGCAACACCGCCCCGCCGGTCAAGCTGACCCCGCCGGCCGCCCTGCAAGGGCAGGATTTTTACATCGAGTCCCAGGTAGAGCCGGCCCAGCCCTACCTGGGCCAGCAGTTAATCTACACGTTCCGGTTTTACCAGGCTATCCAGGTTTATCGCCAGCCGGAGTTTGATGGGCCGCTCTTTACCGGCTTTGACACGATGGGGCTGCCGGTGCGCCAGTATAACCTGGAGGTAAAGGGCCGCACCTACCTGATCACCGAAATCCGCACCGCTTTGTTTGCCCAGAATCCGGGGCGGATCACCATCGGCCCGGCCCGGCTGATGTTCCCCGGCAATATTTATGAGGAGCCGGTGGAGCTGTACACCGAGCCGGTCACGCTGGAAGTTAAACCGCTGCCGGGCGGCGCCCCCCCCGACTTTAAAGGCGCGGTGGGGCAATATAAAATTGAAAGCTCCTTTAGCCCCCAGGTGGCCGTGGTCAACCAGCCTTCTACCCTGTTTGTGGCCATTAGCGGCACGGGCAACATCCAAACCTTGCCGGAGCCGGTGTGGCCGGAGCTGCAAGGCTGGCGCATGTTCGATTCTCTCAGCAGCCTGACCACCGATACCAGCCCCGAAGGCCAGATGACCGGCACGCGCATGTTTGAGCGGCTGGTAGTGGCCGACCAGACCGGCCAGTACACCATCCCGCCGGCCCGGTTTGTTTATTTTGACCCGCTGGCCGGGGAGTACCGCACCATCACCAGCCAGCCGCTTACGGTAAAGGTGATCCCCGCCCCCACGCCAGAGCCGACGCTGGCGGTGTCGGCTGCCCCGGCCGGAACGCCGGTCACGGCCCTTTCGGCCGCCACTCCACTGCCGGATCAGCAAACGGTAAAACCGGGTTTGGTGGATTTACCCCTGGCCCGGCCGGGCGTATCCGGGCCGCTGCTGGGACTGCTGGGGGCAGGTTTGTGTGGGGTGCTGCCCCTGGCGGTTATCATGGGGGCCGGCGGGGTATGGTGGTGGCAGCGCCGCCGCCGCGCTCCGGTGGTGGGGGTAAAACCGGCCTGGTCCGATTTACGCCGGCCGCGCCAGATCATCCATCCCAGCCTGGCCGCCGCCATGCGTACCCATGATGATAATTACAAAACGGTCAGCCTGGCCTTGCACCATTACCTGGGGGAACGTTTGCAGACGTCGCTCAACGGCCTGACCCGCACCGAACTGGCCCGGCGGCTGCGCGAGCGTGGTCTCAACAACGGCCTCATCGAGCGGATTGAAGCCTGCCTGGCCCAGAGTGAGATGGGGCGCTACGGCCCCAGCCCCGAAGACGCCGGCTGGGCCTTGATGGCTGAAACCGACGCCCTGCTGCGCGAATTAGATGAGGCCATATAGTTTTCTTTACAGGCGCAAGGGGTGGCCGCCTTAGCTGCTCACCGGCGGCCGGCCAATTGGCCGCATGGCCTGCACTTGCCGGGCTAGGGCCAGCACGCCTTCTTCGTCGCGGGGTTTGCCGACAATCTGCAGGCCGACGGGCAGACCATCGGCGGTGAGGCCGCAGGGCACAGAAGCGACCGGCAGGCCGGTCAAACTGAGCAAAAAGGTGGGGGCCACCCAGTCAATGTAGCTGCGCATCGCTCTGTTGCCAATAGCGGTGGGGTAATGCTGCTCGATGGGGAATGGTTTGACCGCCACACAGGGGGTCAACAAAAAATCATAGCTCTGGAAAAACTCGTGGAACAGTTCCCACAAACAACTACGGGCCTGCTCGGCCAGGCCCAATTCTTCGGTCGTTACATCCAGGCCGCTCTGCAGGTTGGTGGCTAAATTTGGCCCAAACTGCTCCATCTTATCCAGGTGATGGTGATGGGTGGTAATCACCTGGACTCCTCGCAGATCCAAATACGGTTCCCAGGCAAATGAGATATCGCCTTCCTTTTCCTCCACTTGCACCCCATTTTGGACTAATTCCAGGGTAGTGAGGCGACAAATCAGCTCAATTTCGGGGTCAACCCCCACTCCGGCAATATCAGGATAATAGGCCAGCCGCAAGCCTTGCGGCAGACGGGTTCGCACCGCGGCGATGAAATCGCGCCCGGCGGTGGGTTGGCAAATCGGCGCCAGCGGGCTTGGCCCGGCCACGGCTTGCAGCATCAAGGCCACATCCTCGGCGGTGCGGGCCATACAGCCGGTCACATTGAGGGTGTCCCACAGGAAGTGGGAGGGATAGGTGGGCACCAGGCCAGGCGAGGGCCGCAGCCCCACCACCCCACAAAAGGAAGCCGGGATGCGCAGCGAGCCGCCCAGGTCGGTGCCTTCGGCCAGGGCAATCATGCCGGTGGCCAGGGCCGCCGCGCCGCCGCCGGTTGAGCCGCCGGCGGTTAAAGCCGGATTCCAGGGGTTGCGGGTTGGCCCAAAAATGGGGTTAAAAGTGTTGGCTCCCAGGGCAAACTCTGGCACGTTAGTTTTGCCCAGGATAATCGCCCCGGCGGCTTTGAGGCGTTGCACTACCAAAGCATCTTCGGTGGGGATGTAGTCGGCGTAGAGGGTAGAGCCGTAGGTGGTCCGCAGCCCGGCTACGGGGGTGACGTCTTTGATGCCGACGGGCAGGCCGTGCAGCAAGCCCAGCTTGTCGCCCCGCATGACGGCTTGCTCGGCCTGGCGGGCCTCGTCCATGGCCTGCTCCGAGAGGGTGCAGACCGCATTGATCTGCTGGTTGTGCCGGTCGAGCTGATCTAAACAGGCCTGCATCACCTCGACCGGGGATAATTTGCGGCGTTGGATCAGCCGGCGGATTTGCATAGCGGATAGATAGGTTATTTCCATGTTGGAGATTGGTAATTAGAGATTAGAGATTGGAAAGTAAGATTGCTTATAATCTCCAATCTCTAATCTCTAATCTCTACTTATCTAAAAGAAGAATGCCAGGGCATGGCCAGCCGTTCAAAAATGATGATGATGACGTATAGGGCGATGCCCAGCAGGCAGACCACAAAAATGGCGGCCCAGGCGGAGGCAAACCGGAACAGGGCTGCTTCTTGGGTGATGAAAACACCCAGGGCGATGCGCGGTCCGCCAAAGTATTCACCCACTACAGCCCCAATCATGCTCAGGGCAGCGGCCACTTTGAAGCCGTTGAACAGGTACGGCAGAGAATTGGGGATGCGCAGCTTGAAGAGGATTTCAAAGTCGCTGGCGGCGTAAGAGCGCATCAATTCCAGGGAGCGGGCGTCTACGGACGTTAAGCCGCGCACGGTATTAATCATCATCGGGAAAAAGACCATAATCGCCACAATTGCCATACGGGAGAAGGGATTTTCAATCCCAAACCAGTTGTTCATAATCGGGGCAAAGGCGATGATGGGGGTAGAGTTGGCGGCGATGGCAAAGGGCATCAAGGCTTCGCTGGTGGCCGTCCAGCGGGCCGTAGCCATAGCAACAAGAATGCCCAGGGTACAGCCCAGGGCAAAACCGCCCAGGGCTTCGCGCAGGGTAAACAGGGCGGCCTGGGTAATGGGGTCAAAATTTTCACGCAAGTTGGCTAAAATTTCGCTGGGCCGGGGCAGCAAGAAACGTTGAATATTGAAGGCGGCCACCAGTCCCTCCCAGGCTATCAAAATGAGGATAAGCACTATAGCCGGAGCCAGAAATTTTTGGATACGGTCGCTCATAGTCGCAGGCTTTCACTCTGGCGCAGGGCTTCGCGCACTTCGGTTTCCAATTGAAAGAAGCGAACATGCTCGCGGGTTTCGGCGTTGCGGGGGTGAGGCAGATCAATGGCAATATCGCGGGTGATGCGTCCAGGCCGGGCCGACATGACGATGACGCGGGTGGAGAGAAAAACCGCCTCGGTGATACTGTGGGTGACAAAAATGACGGTGGTGCGGGTTTTTTTCCAAATATCGAGCAGTTCCAGGTTGAGCCGCTCGCGGGTCATCTCATCCAGCGCCCCAAACGGCTCGTCCATCAGCAAAATGGATGGCTCAAAGGCCAGGGCGCGGGCTATGGCGACCCGCTGCTGCATGCCGCCGGAAAGCTGCCAGGGATAATGCCGGGCAAAGTCGCTCAACTCTACCAGGGCCAGCATCTCTTTGGTGCGAGACTCCCGTTTTTCTTTGGGGTATTTCATCAGTTCCAGGGGCAGTTGCACATTTTTGGTAACGGTGCGCCAGTCGTACAGGGTAGCGGCTTGAAAGACCATGCCGTAGTCGCGGTCAAGCCGGGCCTGGTGGGCGCTTTTGCCGTTGATTGCCACCTGGCCGGAGCTGATGGGGGTCAAGTCGCCGATGATGCGCAGTAAGGTTGACTTGCCGCAGCCGGAGGGGCCAATGAACGAGATAAACTCGTTGGGTTGGATGGTCAGGTTAATTTCTTTAAGCGCCTGCACCTGGTTGGGAGTGCCTTCGCCAAAAATTTTGTTGACATTTTGAATTGCGACAGCAGGTGTTTGCATTTCTGATGCTCGTCTCAAACCTCGGTGGACCGGTGATGAATAAAGATTTTTTCCAGCACGATGATAACCACAAAAAAGATCAGGCCGCTGAAGGAGGCAATCAGGATGGTGGCCCACAGTTTTTCGGGGCCGGTGGCGTAATATTGGTTAAAGGTAAGGATAGCCCGTCCCAGGCCGTTGGCAATGCCGGAGGGCAGCTCGCCGATAACCGCCCCCACCACGCTGGCGGTGGCTGAAACTTTAAGTGCAGTAAAAATATAGGGCAGCGCCGCCGGGACGCGCAGTTTCCACAGCACTTCCCAGGGAGTAGCGGCATAGGAGCGCATCAATTCCAGCGCGGTGGGTTGGGGCGAGCGCAGCCCGCGCAGGGTGTTGATGGTTACCGGGAAAAAGGTGAGGTAAGCAGCAATGACTGCCACCGAAAACCAGTTGCCGCCCAGCCAGATAACCACCATAGGGGCAATGGCCAGCAGGGGCACCGTTTGTGAAGCAACCACATAGGGCAGCAGGCCACGCTCCAGGAGATTGGAGTGCGCAAAAACAACCCCCAGCCCAAAACCCAGGATTCCGCCCAGGATAAAACCAAAGACGGCCTCTTGCAAGGTAAACAGGGCGGCTCTGAGGAGAATCGTAAGCAGGATTTCTTCCCCACCCCGGCGGGGCGGTTCAAAAAGCGTGCTAAAGATATCTTTGAGAGGCGGCATGGAACGGTCGTCGGCCCGGATAGGCAGGGGCACTTTGCACAGCCCCAGCCCGGCGCACAGTGTGCCGGCCGGCTTGGTTCCCTCCGCTTTCACCGGAACCGTCCCCCACAGATAAACGCCGCCCGGTGCGGCCAGTAGTTTGTAGCCCTCCCAGGCCAGGCTCAAGAGCAGCACAATCAGAATAAAGTAAATGACCGGCCTCAACCAGCCCGGCAGGGTCAGGGGAGAAACGATATTTCTACTTTGCGAAAGTTCGGCTTTTGCAGCGATGGTGAGCCTCGTTGAGTGAAGTGATCTACAGCACAAGTGCAAAATGACCGGCACTTCCTCATTCTTCGAGGAGTAGCCAATCAATCCTGAAGTGCCGGTCACTTGTTCTTAATATGAGCCGCCGGGATAAAAGTGGCGACATTTTAGCACAAGCCAGATGCAGGCGCAACCAACTGGCTATTACCGCTCAATATCGGCCACTGAATTAAACACCCGGTTGGGCCGGTAGGGAAAGTTGTTGATCATCTCAATTTGGGTGACGCCAGTTAAGACCAGGTTGGTTTCCAGGCCGCTTTCCAGGCCCATTTTGATGTCGGTATCCATGCGGTCGCCCACCATCACGGCGTTCTCGGAGTGTTCACCCAGGTAGCGCAGGGCCGAGCGCATCATAAAGGGGTTAGGTTTGCCCACAAAATAAGGCGCAAAGCCGGTGGCCTTCTCAATCAAAGCGGCCACTGCCCCGCAGGCCGGGGTCAGGCCCTGTTCGGTCGGGCCGGAGGGGTCGGGATTGGTGGCAATAAAAGGCGTACCGTCCATAATCAGGCGGGTGGCCCGAATAATCTTATCGTAAGGATAAGAGTCGGTTTCACCCAAAATTACATAATCGGGGTTGTAATCTTTGAGGGTGTACCCGACATCGGTGAGCGCCTGGTACAGGCCGATATCGCCCAGCACATAGGCCGAGCCGCCCGGTTTTTGTAACTGCACAAAGGCCGCGGTGGCCAGGGCGCTGCTGTAAATGTGGGCAACGTCTACATTGATGCCGGCCGATTGCAGCCGGTGCTGTAAATCGGTAGGGGTATAACGAGAGTTGTTGGTGAGGATCAGGTATTGGTGATTCCCGTCAATCAAACGCTGGATGAACTCGGCCGCGCCGGGGATGGCGCTGGCTCCCTGCACCAATACCCCATCCATGTCAATAAAATAGGTTTTCTTTCCGCTCACAATATGCTCCGTAAATCTTAGAAATCGTTCTGACGAGTGAGGCGGCATCCCTGTAGCGCCCACACCGCACCCTTATGCAGGGCTATCTTTTGGACAGCCTCTTATGGTATCTTTTGCTGCACCCACTGCAGTGGTTCCACTGCAATACCATTTAAACGCATTTCCCAATGCAGGTGCGGCCCGGTGGCCAGGCCGGTATCGCCCAGGTAGCCAATCAGATCACCGGGTTTGATTTGCTGGCCCACCTGCACGGCCAGATCGCGCATGTGCCAATAGCCGCTGAACAGGCCCAGGCCGTGATCTATCAAAACAGCGTTGCCTCGGATGGTCAACCTTTCGGCCATCACCACCACGCCGCCCGCCGAGGCATAGATGGGCAGCCCCACCTCGCCGCCAAAATCGGTTCCGCCGTGGAAGCTGGCCACCGGGCTGCCGCTGTAGCTTCGGCGCGTGCCAAAATTGCTGGTCAGGCGCAGTTTGTCCGGTTCGACCGGGTAGGCAAACGGGCCATCCCAGCGCGGGCGCGGGGTAACTTGAGACCACAGGTTATCCAGTTTTTGCTGCTCGTCTTTGATCAATTGTTCGTCCAGCAACTGGCTGTGATCGGCATCTAGCTGGATATCCTCAACCCCATACGGCCCTTCGACCACGCTCACATCGGTCGTCGTGCTCGTCTGGCCGCCGCCGGGCCGGGTAGCCGTCAGGCTGATGGAGTAAATTTTAGGCTCTTGCATGGCGTGAATGGCGATAATGCCCCAAAACTGTCCTCCCCCCGCATCCTGGAACAGGATGGGGCGGCCGTCAAAAAGGCCGGTCAAGGGCATGGGCGCAGCGAGTTTTACTTTAACCACCAGGGTGCGGCCCTGAATGATGGCCGGTTCGGACAGGTCAACGGACACAAAAGGCGCGGCCAGCGCCGGCGGCGGCGGCTTTGGTCCCAGCGGAATTTGCAGCGTCTGCCCCACCTGGATGACATCGGGGTTAAGAACATCGTTGGCCTGAACCAGAGCCTCTAACGCAATGCCGTATTGGTTAGCAATGGTTAAAAGGGTTTCTCCCGGCTGGACCATATGGGTGGGGTAAGCCTGGCCGGAGGGATTCTGAGGGGCAGCCAGGCCGGGGAGAAGCAGCCGTTGGCCGGGGAAAATTAGATTTAGATTGGCCAGGTTGTTGGCCAGCGCAATTTGAGCCAGGCTCAGGTTATAGCGCAGGGCAATGCCCACCAGGGTATCGCCGGGTTGGACGGTGTAAACATACTCTTCTTGGGGTTGGCCGGTTTGGGCATAGGCAGACTCAAAGGGGAGGGCGAGCCCACCAAACAGAATCATAAGGCCAATTATCCATCTTGCTGCGGTTTTGCCCAGAAACATCTTTGCCTGGCTTGACGAGCTAAAATGCAATGCCCCTGTATTGTAATCGCTTCTGGGGAAATATGCCAGTCAGGAAAAGACAAACCGCCCCAAACGGGGCGGCGAATCTCGTTTGACCGGACTGCTCAACTACGACTGGGCGACCGGGCGGATACCCTGATACACCTGATGCCCGCCGATAGTTTTCAAGATTAGATCGGGTTTTTTTTTGGGTAAACGCTGGTGCATCTCTAAAGGCGTCAGCGGGGTATTGTTGTTGGCAATAAACAGCCGGAAAATTGCCACCGTGAGCGGAGTGTGGTCTTCGATAAATTTAGGCCGGTGGCTGCACTCGGTGTGGATGGTATGCCAAACCATATCAAGCTGGAACACTTCACCCGTTTCCGGGCTAATCCAATCAAAAGTTTGGTTGGGCGGCAAACTTTCCTGGGCAAGTTTGGCTTCGGGGCAAAGGTGACTCTGCAAATAAGCGCCCAAGTTTTGGCCCTGTTTGCGCCACCAGGAAAAGTCAATATGAAATTTTGTTTCTAGAGTTGGTTTAACGTATTTAGCCATTATGATTTTTAAGCTTAATCTCGTAAGCTGGGGTCAAAGGTCCAATAGCCATGTTTCATGGGGATAAAACAGCGATGTTTAAGCAGCTCCTGGAAGATCATTCCGGGCGAAGCGCGCCGGATCACATTGACGGCGCTGTAGAGAGTTTTAGCGTGAACGGTACTTTGAGGGTTCAGCTTGGATAGTTCGGGAAAAAGTTGGCACAGAATTTCGTAGATAGAAAGCTCTTTTTCTTGCAAGTTGAGCCAAAGGTTATCAATTTGGCCGGGAGTGGTGTCGCCAATCACCATCAACTCTTCATATTTGCAGCCGATGGGTTCTTTGCTCATTTGAAAGGTCAGTTTGTTCCCGGCCACACCGGCGGTACGCACCCAATCTCGTTGGGCGCGAGTGGCTTGAAAATCAACAATCACCTGCATAGGGTTGCCGGTGCGTTTAATGGTAATATAAGCGCCTACCGGCAGTTTGTTTTTGTTGTACCACTCATCCAGCCCAAAGATATATTTGCCTTCCAAAACCGTCCAGCCGGGGAAGGTGTTGCCGGTACGCCCATCAATAAATTGAAACAGGACGGGATTAAAATAGCTAATGGGGAAAAACGGCTGGGTTTTAGGAGTCAGCGGCAGTGTGCCTACCCGCCGGTGGGGGTAGTTGAGCACAACCATAACGCTGTCGGCGCCAGGAGGAGTGGGCGTAACATCCTGCGGCGGGGTCGCTTCATCATCTATTTCGGCTAACAAGGCCCGCAAATCACTGTCCAATTGACTCGCATCGTAGGCGGGGTTGCCGGCAATTTGCAGCCGCCGGGGAGGGTGATGGGCTTCAGGCGGTTCGATCCGCTCCAAATACCACAAAACCTGGCCGCTTGGCCCAACATCGTCAAAGCGCTCGTCGTTGGCCAGCCGGTAGTTGACGGAGAAGCGCAGCACGTCGGTAATCTCGTCGGGGCCGGCCAGGCCCATCTGCTCAATCAGGGCGTCCACACTGAGCGGCCCATTGTTGATGTCAATGGCGGCGTCGGCAATATTAAAGAGGCCCTCGTGAAAATCGGGCAGCAGATCACGCAGAAAATATTGGTCATGAAAATTGATGAATTCTGGGTTAGCGGCCAGGGCTGCCTGCACTTTGGGGCGAATATAGTCACGGTACGTCTGGTAAATCTCCTCCGGCGACATGAGTCCTTGCGCGCTGACCAGAGTTTGCTCCCGGCTAACATTGAGCGGGTGAGGCTGGTGAAAATTCGCTACAAATTCGCGGGGCGTGTCATCATTTTCAAAAGAAACCCCAATAACGGTCAGCGGCCCGTACTGCGGGTGCTGGCCCTGGCGAGTATGAACAACCGTACCACCGGCAAAATTAAGGGCCGGAAATACAATTTTATCACCTACCACATAGGTTTCTTTAGGTTGGTATAGTTTGCTACCCTGCTGAAAGTCACTTCTGGAGGCTAATTCTTCGGCCTGACATTGACGTCGGACCAGGGCCAGAGCAATATCATCTAAATCGAGAACCTGGTTTTCTTCTAAGATTTGGTTGTATAAAGTCTCGATGTCTTTATGACTGACGAGGAATTGGCTGTGCCAGTAAGCCGCAGTTTGAGTTTTACGCTGCACCAAAGCGAGGTTTACCTCTGGAAACGTTTAGAAATTGTGTTTGTTACTAAATACATCCGCCAATTATACTATTTTTCAAGAGGCTTGACAAATTATTTAGTTCTTTTAACCGATCACCACCCTCAGCCTGCCCTGCTTTTTTGGGCTTGCTCCACAAAGGCCCGAAAGCCGGTAGAAGGGCGGCCCAGCAGCCAGCCCAATACCTGGGGATTGCCCCCAAAGCCATACTGAGCGTAATAGCGAAACATCTTGAGCAGCGTGTCCACCTGATAGTCGCCCAGGCCGGCAGCCTGAGCGTTTTTGGCCCACTCGTCCAGCGGAATCTCCTCGGCGCGGACCGGCCGGCCCAGGCTGTGGCTCAATATCGCCGCCACTTCGGTTTGAGAGAGGGTTTCCGGCCCGGCCAGCTCGTAGATGGCCCCGGCGTGGCCCGGCCGGGTCAGCACGGCGGCAGCAACCTCGGCCACGTCTGCCAGGTCCACCATGCCCAGGCGGGTCTCCACCGGGTAGGGCACGCGGTAGACCCCCTGCCCCACAATCGCCGGCCAGCCGGCCAGGACATTTTGCATGTAAGCCGCCGGCTGCAAAATTGTCCACTCCAGGCTCGATTCAAACAGTAGCTCTTCCACCCGCAGCTTACGCCAATGGTGGGGCATCTTTTCGGTGTGGGGATGGAGCACCGAGTGATAGACCAGGCGCGGCCCGCCCGCCGCCTGGGCCGCAGCGATGGCCGCCCGGCCAATGGCGACCTCTTCCGGGTGCATGTTGGGGCAAATCAGGTAAACCGCCTGCACGCCCGGCATGGCCTGCCGCAAGGTCGCCTCATCCTGGATGTCGCCCACCAACACCTCTTGGGCGCCCAGGTTCCGAAGCGGCGCTGTCTGCTCCGGGCGACGCACCAGCGCCCGCACCGCCGCCCCGCCTTGAAGCAGCGCTCGAATCACCGCCTGACCTGTTTTCCCCGCTGCACCTGTGACCAAAATCATATTTGTACCTAATCCCGTAGAAGAATAGAACGCTGATACCGCAGATCAATACTAATTTTCGCAGATTTATACAGGAGTGTCCACGAACCTGCGGCACGCCACCGACGATGAAAATCCCTCACCCCGTCGCTGACGCGACTCCCCTCTCCCAATGGGAGAGGGGTTGGGGGTGAGGGCTATTTTCGAAGGAGATTTAAGAAAAAATCAGCGAAAATCAGTCGAATCTGCGTCATCTGCGTCCTATTTGTCTTGATGCACTAATTCAAATAAACGATTGGGGCTGAGGGGGATTTCAAAAATTTCGATGCCCTCGGCTTGGAGGGCGTTTTCCACCGCCTGGGCAAAGACGGCGGCGGCGGGAATGGCCCCGGCCTCGCCCGCGCCCTTGATGCCCAGCGGATTCAGCGGCGAAGGCGTCTCAACGTGGCCGATTTCAATCTGTGGCACATCCAGCGAGGTCGGCAGCAGAAAATCCATAAACGAGGCGTTGAGGAGCTGCCCATTTTCATCAAAATGAAGCTGCTCGTAAAAGGCGTTGCCGATACCCTGGGCCACGCCGCCGTGAATCTGTCCATCCAGGATCAGCGGGTTGATGACCCGCCCACAATCATGGACGACTACGTACTTTTTGATCTGCACCAGCAGCGTCTCCGGGTCTACTTCCACAATCAAGGCGTGGACGCCGTTGGCCGTCGTGCCGCTCTCCGGCCCAAAATAGGCGGTTGCTTCTAGCCCCGGCTCGGTACCGGGTTTGACCGCGCCGCGCAGCGGGTTGGCCTGGCGGGCCAAATCGCCCAGTTTGATGGCCGTCTTTGGCGCCCCTTTGACCCGCACCTCGCCGTCGGTCAATTCCAAATCCTCGGCCGCCGCTTCCAGCTTTTCACCGGCCAGTTTGAGAATCTTTTTGCGCACTTCACCGGCGGCAGCGTGAATGGCGCTGCCGGCCACCACCGCCCCCCGGCTGGCAAAAGTGCCCGCCCCCCAATGAAATTGATCGGTGTCGCCCGTCACCAGGTGGACATCCCGCACATCCACGCCCACCTCGTCGGCCACAATTTGGGCAAAAGAGGTAAAATGGCCCTGCCCCTGGGTGCCGATGCCCGTGACCACGCTGACCTTGCCGCTGCCGCCAACGGTGATCCGCGCCCCTTCATACGGGCCGATGCCGGTTCCTTCCACGTAAGCGGCAATGCCGATGCCCACCTTTTTGCCCTGGGCGCGCAGGCGCGGCTGCTCTTCGGCAACAAACTGCTCATAGCCAATCAGTTCGACCGCCTTATCCAGGGCCGGCTGGTAATTGCCGCTGTCATAAGTAAGCGGCGCGAAATCCTGGAATATGATGTCATGGCTGTACGGAAACGCTTCCGGGAGGATAAAGTTGCGGCGGCGGATGTCAACCGGACTCAAGCCCAACTCTTTAGCCGCAATATCCAGCAGACGCTCAATCACAAACACGCCGTGCTGCCGGCCCGCCCCGCGATAAGGGGTCACAATGGGCTTGTTGGTAAAGGCCACCCGGAACTCGCCGTAATAGTTGGGGGTGTCATACGGCCCCAGGGCATTGGCCTGGCTGTTGATCGGCACGGTCAGGCCATAGGGGTCATACGCCCCGCTATCGTGGATAAAAACTTGCTTCAGCCCCAAAATCCGGCCTTCTTTGGTCAGGGCCAGCTCGACATCGTGAATCTGGCCGCGCTCCTGGGTGGTGGCAAAGAAATTCTCCTGCCGGTCTTCAATCCATTTGACCGGGCGATTCAAGCGCATCGAGACCCAGGGTAATAACGTCTCTTCCGGGTAAAACATCATAATTTTGGGGCCAAAGCCGCCGCCGATGAAGGGCGCGATGACCCGCACCTGGTGTTCCGACAGCCCTAGCATGGCCGCCAGGCCGTTGCGGATAAAAATAGGAGCCTGAGTGGTGTCCCACACCGTCAACTGGCCGCTTTTATGATCCCATTGGGCCACAATCCCCCGATTTTCCATGGCCGCCGCCGTGCCCCGGTCGTACAAAAGGCGACGCTTAATAACCAAGTCAGCTTGCTTGACCGCCTCTTCATAATTGCCTTTTTCCTGGATGACATGGGCGGCCAGGTTGGAGGGCAAATCTTCGTGGATGAGCGGCGCTTCATCGCTGAGGGCGTATTCCAGGTCAACCACGGCCGGCAGCGGGTCAATATCCACCCAGATGTCGGCCAGGGCGTCTTCCGCCAGGTAGCGACTCTCGGCCACCACCATCACAATCGGTTCCCCGGCGTGGCGCACCTTATCCTTAGCCAGCGGCGCCTGGGTGCGTTGATTGAAGATTTTGCGCTCGATGGTGGGCGGCGGCGGCACCAGCAGCGGGCCGGGCTGCCAGTAGTCGCCCAAATCCTCCGCCGTGTACACGCCGACCACGCCGGGCCGGGCTTTGGCTGCGGAAACGTCAATACTGTTGATGCGCCCGTGGGCGTAGCTGCTGCGATAAAAGGCCGCGTGCAGCATATTGGGCAGCTCCACATCGTCCACAAACAGGGCCTGGCCGGTCAGCAGGCGCAGGTCTTCATTGCGTTTGATTCGTTGTCCAAAATAGCGAGTTGCCATACAGGGTCTCCTGGTTATTGGAGATTGGAGATTAGAGATTTGGAAAGCCCAATCTCCAATCTCTAATCTCTCTAATCCCTCATCTTCTCTGCCGCCAGTTTCACCGCCTCCACAATGTGCTGGTAGCCGGTGCAGCGGCACAGGTTGCCGGAGATAGCTTCACGGATTTCCTGTTCGCCGGGGGCTGGGTTTTCCTCCAAAAAGGGCAGCAGGGTCATCAAAAAGCCGGGGGTGCAAAAGCCGCATTGCAGGCCGTGAGCTTCGCGGAAGCTGGCCTGCAACGGGTGCAGATGCTCCTCGCTGGCGTCGGGCGTCAGCCCCTCGACCGTCATCAGCTCATGGCCGTTAGCCTGCACCGCAAACATAATGCAGGAGCGCACCGGCTGGCCGTCAAACAGAATGGTGCATGCCCCGCACACGCCGTGCTCGCAGCCCACGTGAGTGCCGGTCAGGCCGATTTCGTGGCGGATAAAGTCCGACAGCAGTAGGCGCGGTTCGACGGCGCGTTCGTAGCGAGTCCCATTGATGGTGACAGAAAGGTTGAATAACTCGGTCATTACAATCTCCGAATCTCCTGCGCTTTTTTGCCCGCCTCTTCCAACACCTGCCGGGCCAAAACTTTAGCCAGGTGGCGGCGATAACCGGCGGAGGCGTGAATATCGCCGGAAGGGTCAATATCGGCGGCGGCGGCGGTTTGGGCGGCGGCCTCGATAGCGGCGGGGGTCAACGCCTGGCCTTGTAGCAAGGCTGCGGCTCCGTGCGCCTCCACCGGCCCAGGACCAACGCTAAAGTAGACCAGCCGGGCCGCTTCACACCGCCCGGCCCCGTCCAGGGTCACGCTCGCCGCCGCGCCGACCAGGGCATAATCGCCGTGCCGCCGGGAAACCTCCCGGAAGGCGCAGCCGGTGCGGGCCGGTAGGGGCGGTAAAATTACCTCGACCAGCAGTTCTTCCGGTTCCAGGCAGGTAGTGAACAGATCCACAAAAAATTCCTGGGGCGATACTGCCCGCCGGCCCGTGAGACTTTGGATCACAAAGCGGGCATCGAGGGCGGTGGTCACGGCGGGCAGTTCGGCGGCCGGGTCGGCGTGGGCCAGGCTGCCGCCAAAGGTGCCGCGATTGCGAATCTGCGGGTGGGCGATGAAGGGCATCGTCTGGTAGACCAGCGGAACGCGCTCTTTGACCAGGGCCGAACGTTCCACCTGGCGGTGGCGGGTCATCGCGCCGATAGCCAGACCGCCGTCGCCGCTGGGGCGAATATAACTCAGTTCTGGGATATGGTTCAAATCCACCAGCACTTCCGGTTGAGCCAACCGAAAGTTCATGGTCGGGATCAAACTTTGTCCCCCGGCCAGGGCTTTGGCCTCGCCGCCGTGCTCGGCCAGGCGGGTCAAGGCTTCGTCCAAGTTGGTGGGAGCATAATATTTGAAGGGAGGTGGTTTCATAAAGTAACCTTTGGTGCTACCAAGTTTAGAGTTAACGTGATGCGCCGCTAGGGGGCCTTTGGCTCTGTTGCGTGGTGCGTAAACACCTTCTAACGCGACACGCACCACGCACTACGTATTTAATCTAAAGATTCTTCCGGCCAGACTACTTCCCCCCTCCACCCGGCAGCCGCTCAAACCAGCGGGGTGACTGAAGACCTTTACCGCCCATCCACAACTGGTAGGTGATCTGCATGTGGCCGAGATGGAGGGAGGTATGATCCAGCACGTGCAGGATGGCCCAGCGCACCGGCACGGTGCGACCCTGCGCCTCGCGCCCGCCATCCAAATCCTGGGGCGACAGCGCGGCCAAAACCTGGCGGCTCTGCGCGCCGACTTCATCGAGGCGGCGAATCAAATCCGCTGCCTGTGCGGCCTGCACGGTAAATTCGGCGGCCCGGTTGCGAGTCGCCGGCAGCCCGGCGATGACCTCGCCCAGCCAGTAATGCTCCGCCCCGGCCACGTGCGTCGCCAGCACCGCCAGCGAGTTGGTAGCATGATCATCCTGACCCTCGACAGGCCGCCAGTTCAGCACCTCAGCCGGCAAATCGGCGATCAGGGCGCGCACCTGGCTGCGCAGGTCGTCGAGACGAGTGAGGTAATTTTGTATTTCTGGGTTCATAGTAATTGGTAATTGGTTAATAATAATGAGGTATCTTTTACACAAAAGCCGCTACGGCTACGGGGCGCTTAACGGCAAAATCTTGACGATGCAGCTTAATCCGCTCGATTTCGTGCAATGTTTCGGCAGTGAGATAGCTTTCACCGCAATGCGGGCAACTGACAACCGGAACATTTTCAATCACCAATAGATTTTCTCCCTTGCCATAGCTGCGAGCCACGTGCCGGATTCGCACCCCTTCTTTGCCGCAAATATCACAGTCCATTTACCAATCCCCAATCACCCTTCTTTAAAGGCCACAAACCTGCCCCACATCGTTTCCGCCTCCATCGCTTTTTGCAAAAACGCGCCGATGAAGTAGCGGCCGCTAGGGGCGCGGGCGATGTCGCCGCCCAGGTTTTCGGCGTGGACGATGCCTTTGGGGAAGAGGTTGAGATGGGTGTCCTGATAATATTTGTCCAGCGGGAACATCTCGTCCCAATCCTTGCCAAAATCCCGTTTGAGCTTGGCGTTGGCCTCAGCAAAGGTTTTGGGGTGGAAGATGCGCTGGATAGTATTCATAGGATGGTCGGCGCTGACGGCGTCAATACCAATCCACTTGATTTTCTTGGCCACGCACCAATCGGAATAATCGTCCGACGGGCCGGGGTGTTTAATCATGTAGCGGAACTCGTCGGAGTCGGGGCTGTTCCAGCCGTACTGGTGCCAGCCGGTGTTGAGGATGAGGATGTCGCCCTCCCGCACCTCCACCACGCTCTCGATCATCTCCGGGGTGTAAACGCTGGAGTTGCTGACCAGGTGGGAGATGTCGGCGATGACGCCTGGCCCAATCCACTCCTCCAGCGGAATCTGGCCGATGGTGCGGCCACGCGGCCAGAAGTGAATCTCGCCATCCATGTGAGTGGCCAGGTGGATGCTGGCGTGGCAGACGGAACTGTTGCGGCCCATGCCAAAATTTTGCCCGCCGACCCGCCGGTGATAGGTGACGGTCAGCGGCTCGTAGTTGGCCCACTGGGGCGTCTGCACGCTGAAAGGCAGGGTCATGTCCAGCATCTCGGCGGAACTCATCACCTGGAAAAATTCCGATTCACTCATGCCGTCCGGCGCTTGCAGGGCGACCACCCGCGCCCAGGCCGCTTCGACTTCCATAAAGGGAATCGGCTGGATCATAATCCAGGCCCGCTGGTTTTTGAGCTGCTCAATCTGCCCCACAATGGCCTCGGCAAAAACCAGGTGGGCTTTGGGCAGCGTCATGTGGGTCATCTCGTAATAGGCTTCGGGCGGGAACAGCTCATCCCAGCTTTGGCCGTGTTCGGCCCGCAATTTGGCCTCAGCCTGGGCAAAATCGCGCCCGTGCATGTAACGGATGGGCGTGTTCATGGGGTGCTCGGCCCCGCCGCAGTCCACGCCGACCACCTTGAGGCGCATATCCAGCGCCCACTGGAAAAAGTCGAGCGAGGGGCCGGGATGTTTGACGTAAAAGCCAAAATCTTTGCTCTCTACCCCACCCTGCGCTTTGTCATTAAAAACGTCGGGCTGATCCCAGGAGTAGCGGTGATAGCCGGTGTTGATGATCAGGATGTCGCCCGGTTTGACCTCTACCCGGCTGGTAA
>CAZDMM010000018.1:0-3403 GCA_964505845.1 uncultured Caldilineaceae bacterium | reverse complement strand
CCGGGGTGTAGACGCTGTAATCGGAAACTAAATCGGAAATATCCGCGATCACACCGGGGCCGCACAAATCGGTCAGCGGGATGTCGGCGATGGCGCGGCCGCCCGAATGATAGGCCCGCTCCCCCACCAGGTGCGTGCCCACCGAGTTGCTCCACTGTAAAATCTGGCCGTTGGCCCCCTGTCCCCCGCCATACGCCCCGGTGACGCGCTTAAAAAAGTGGATTTGCAGCCCGTGGTCGCCCGGAAACGGCGGCGAGAAGATGCTGCACCCCTGGGTCAAATCGTACCATTTGGCCGAAGCCAACGTTGTGATAAACTGTTCGCGGTTCATGGATATCCTCCCTGGTTGTAATGAGTGGGTTGGTAATTGGTAATCAGGCCACTCCAAGAAAATTACTTTATCCTGCAAAACGTAAAGCGTAAAACGTAATGAATTCTAGCAAAAAATCTTTACGCTTTATACCGCAAGGGTATCCCTTTGGGACGTTTTACGCTTTATCGGTGAATAACAATTAGATATTCAAATCCGCCTCTATTACCGGTTCCTAAATCCCATACTGCTCGGCAAACGCCACCAACGCCTCCTCAAAAATGCTCATCGGCGGGCGCACCAGCCCTGCGCCGATTTGCCCCACCCCGGCCTCTTTGTGGGCGATGCCGGTGTTGACGCGCGGGGTGATGCCGGTCTCAACCACCTTGCGGATGTCAATGCCGGTGGGCGTCCCCCGGAACTCAAGCTGCGGGATGGTGAAATATTTGTGCTCGGCGTAATTGATTTCATACATTTCCAAAGTGGCGTTGAGGGCGTCTTTGGGCGTACCGCTGACAAAGGTGACAATGGCCGGAGCGGCCGCCATGGCAAAACCGCCGATGCCGATGGTTTCGGTGATGGTGCTGTCGCCGATGTCGCCGCTGCCGTCTTCGGCCTTGAAGTTGGGAAAGTACAAGCCCTGCGGCTGGCCGACCGGCCCGGTGAACCACCTCTCGCCCAGGCCGCTGACGCGAATCCCAAAATCTGTGCCGTTGCGGGCCATGGTGCTGACAATGGTGCTGCCCTCCACCCCGTGGGCCGCGTCGGCCATGGCTTTGCAAGAGGCCATGACCGGGTTGAGCACGCTCAGGGCGTTATCGCCAATGGCTTGCAGCACCGCCCCGGCCGTCTGAGGATCTTTGGCTGCTTTGGCGACATGCGGGGCCAGGGCTTTGAGATACAGAATCGAGCCGGCCTTATTTCGGTTGTGGCCCTCATCGCCCATGTGCAGCGCCTCGGCGATCATCGCTTTAATATCAATCCCGCCGCTGGACTCGATGGCCGCCTGCAAAACCGGGGCCATGACCTCGTTCATCCAGCGCAGCCGGTTAATGACCTCCTCGCTGTACGCGCCGTAGCGCAGCACCTTGCCGTAGCCTTCGTTGAGGTTAGAAAAAGCGCGGTTGCCGTGCGTTTTGTTTTCAATAATGTAGACCTGCATCGAGGGCGAGGTGACGCCGGCCATTGGCCCCACCGCGGCGTGATGGTGGCACGGCTCCAGTTGAATCTGGCCCGACTCCACCAAGGCTTTAGCCTCGGCTTCGTTTTTGGCTTTGCCCTCAAAAATCAGCGCCCCGGTAATGGCTCCGCGCATCGGCCCGGAGGCCCGCTCCCAGGTAATCGGTGGGCCGGCGTGCATGAGCAAATTCTCACGCATGCCCGGTACCACGTCCAGAGCCTTGCCCAGCCCCACCAAAATCGGACGGGCTTCCATCATGCGTTCAACAGCTTCGGTGTTGGCTTTTTCTATGTCCACCATACTCATGTTTGCCTCGTAGAAGTTTTAGCGGGGATTAGGAGAGGTGGAGATTTTTATCTAAGAATTTATCCCCCAATCCCCGCGATTTTTCTTACCGTTTCTTCATCCGCTCCAATATCCCCATCAACTTCTCATTGCCGCCCGCCGGGGGACGCCAGTTGACGTGCAGCACGGCGGCGTTTTGGGTGATCAGGCTTTCGGTAAAGGATTCCAGGCCCACGTTGATGGCCGCGAATGGCTGCAACTCGACCGGCGGCAGGTCGCCGGATGGGTTGAGTGCTTGTAAAAATTGGCCCACGTAACGCAGCGCCGTCTCATTATTGGTTTCAACCCTGGCCCCGGCCTGGCGCAGTTGAGCGATTTGCTCAACCATATTCTGCGGGTCTTCGTCCGTGCCGACCACGATGGCGACCACTTCCAACTGCCGCCCGGCGGCTTTGGCTTTGCTAATGGCCTGGGTGATGGCCGGAGCGAGGTCGCCGGCGGGATTGGGATGGGCGCCGTAGCCCAGCACCACGTCCAGCAGAATGACCGCCACCTCCGGGTCATTCGCTTCCTGGGCCAAACGCTGCAAGCGCAGGGTATTATCCATCATCGGGTGCAGCCGCCCCACGGTAAATTCATCTTCGCCCAGGTCAATGATGGTGTGGGCCTGGCTCTTGAGCGAGTTGGCCAGCTTGTGCTCTTTTTTCAGGGGGACGTTGGAATAAACCAGCGGCAGGTAATCTTGCAAAATAAGGAGAGCCTCGTAAGCCAGCGTGCCACCGGAGAAAAGGCCGCGCAGGTATCGCTGGCCAGAGCTAAAGCCTGAAACCTCAAAGGTACGCTGTGCGGAGACCTTTGAGGTTTGACCCGCCTCCGCCAACTGCACGGCTAACTCAGCCGCCTTGTCCAGGGTAGCGGCAAAATGGAGGTTGTCGCCTGCTAAGTGAGCCGGCGGCGTATAACCGATAAAATTGACCACGACCGGCTTGGCGCTTTGACGGGCCAACCGCAGCAAGTTGTCGGCCATCGCCGGAGCCGGCGGTTTGGAGATCAGCACGATGACCCGGGTTTCGGGGTCGCGCTGCAGCAGGTCAAGGCTTTGCCGGGCGGTAATCGCGCCGACCGCTTCGGACAAATCACGCCCGCCGGTGCCGAGCGCATGGGTGACGCCGCCGCCCAATTGGTGAATCCGGGCGGTGACGTGCTGCAAACCCGTCCCCGAAGCGCCTACCACCCCTATCGGCCCGCGCCGCACCCGGTTGGCAAAGCCCAGACCCACCCCGTTGACGATGGCCGTGCCGCAGTCAGGCCCCATCACCAGCAGCCCTTTTTGAGCCGCCGTTTGCTTGAGCGAGATTTCATCGTCCAGGGCAACGTTGTCGCTGTAGAGGAAGATGTGCTTGCCCAGGCGCAGCCCTTCTCGGGCCACCCCGGCGGCATAGCGGCCCGGCGCCGAGACCAGCAGCCAGTTGGCCTGAGGCAGCATTTTAGCTGCCGCTTCGATACTCTGAGGCAGATAATCCATCTGCTCAACGGCGCTTTTGCGGCGGGCCAGCAGCGCATCCACTTGATTTAAAGCCGACTCCGCCGCCGCCGGGCTACTGCCCTGCACCACCAGCATCAAATCA
>CAZDMM010000017.1:0-24318 GCA_964505845.1 uncultured Caldilineaceae bacterium | reverse complement strand
TGCCATCTTCCAATCTTCCAGCCTTCCAACACATTACCGAATTTGGTCATCAAATGCCATAAGGCCGCTCAAGGCGCTTTTTCCAGCAGTTGCGCCAGAATCAAAGCCGTTTGCTTGGCGTAAAACCACACCGAACCGGGCTTTTGAGTGGCCTCAAAAACCAGGGCCAACAGCAGCTTGCCGTTAATATCGTAAGCGTAGATATTGTAGGTATTACTTTCGTGATAGCTGGATTTGAAGACGGTATCATGGCCCAGCAGGCTGGCCAGTTCAGCCGAAGCCAGAAAATTGGCCGCCACCAGGCGGCTGACCCCCTCCACCTCGATGCCCTGGGTTTGGCCTACCACCTGCACCGGGTATCCTTCGGTGGTAATGAGCATCACACAGCGAATACCGGCATTGGCCTGCAAATTATGTAACAACTCATTGATGCGCGGGTTTTGCAGCCGTTTATCCGGCCGGGCCGGTTTTTGGGGAGGCTTGGTCTGATTCACCACCTGCTGCACAATATCCCGGATGCGGTCTAAACTAAAAGGTTTGTCCAGCAGGTCGCTAATGCCCAAATATTTGGTGGTGGTGCGCAGCCCACTGGAGCCATAAGCCGTCATCAGCACCACCGGCGTATCCGGCGAAATCTGGCGCACGGCCAGAGCCAAATCTACACCGGTCATTACCGGCAGCATGTAATCGGTTAAAATCAGGTCAAAGGACTCTTTTTCAACCAGATTGATGGCTGAAACCGTATCGGTGGCCGTAATGATCTCATAATCCGGGCCTAACATTTGCAGGCTGTGCTGCAACATCAAGTTGATATCTTTATCATCATCTACAATCAAAACCCGCTTTTTGACCATAACTGCTCTGCCTTACCCATTCCCGGCCTGATTGGGGCCAAACATGTTGTCAAAGTCCACGGCCGCTCTTTTATTATCGTCTTTGACCCCGGCATGAGCGGCCACATGTTCCAACAGAGAGGCCAGTTCGGCCCCGGTTTGCTTGGCATAGAACCATATACTGCCCGGCTTGCTGTGAGTCCCAAAAATCACTACCAGGAGGATGTGCCGGTTCACCTCGTAAACATAAATATTGAGCTTGCTGCCTTCGTGATAACTTGATTTAAAGATCGGCTCTTTTTCGCCCAACAGGTTGGACAGATGCATCACCGCCTGGTGATTGGCCGATACAAAAGCCGCAAATTTATTGATCCGGGAGGCATTGGTTTCACCTACGGCTTTTAAGGCGCTGCCATCGGTTTTGACCAGCAAGACACAATGCGCCCCGGTTTTGTTCCACAGTATTTGTAACTGTTCCTGCACGGCTCTATCCAGATCCAGCGAGGGCAAGGTGATGGCCGGCGTCTCCACCGGCTGTTGGGTTTGGACCAAAGCCCGGTTGACTACTTCCAGCACTTCTGGCACCGTAAAAGGTTTGCCGATAAAACCACCCAATTTCAAAGCCTCCACTGTATCCCGCACAGAGCGGGTATCGTGGGCCGTCATCAGCACGATGGGCGTTTCTGGGGCCATGCTGCGCACCGCCTGCACCAAATCAATCCCCGTTAAGCCAGGCATCATGTAATCGGTAATAACCAGGTCAAATTTGTGCTTTTGAAGTTGCGCTAAGGCTGACCCTCCATCAGAGGCTGTGGTGACCTCATAATCCGGCCCCAGGCGTTTAACGCTGTGCATAAGCAAAAAGAGGATGTCTTTGGCGTCATCCACAATCAAAATGTGTTTCTTGTTCATTGCGATGCCTCAATGGGGAAAGAGTGTATTATTGATTATAGCCAAGACTCAACAGAGTTTAAATACGCCAAATGTACTCATGTAGACTCGGTAGATCCAATTTCTACCCGTAGCAGACGCATCCCTATGCGTCTGCGGGCGGCATCCCCATGCCGCCCTGCGGTAAAATTATAGCCCGCTGAGACTTAAGAAACCAGAGTTATTTTGTCCTGGGCCTGGCTAAATATATAATTATGGCCTCAAAATTTTCTTGGCTACTGACAAAATTTTTATAAAAGTAAAGGAGAATTATCATGGCCGTTAGTCAGAGTGCCGCTACCTGGGAAGGCACCTTAAAAGAAGGAAAAGGCAGCATGAGAGTTGGGCCGGGCCATTATGAAGGCCCGTTCACCTTCGCCTCTCGTTTTGAGGGGGGCAAAGGCACCAATCCAGAAGAGTTGATTGGGGCTGCTCACGCCGGCTGCTTTTCAATGTTTCTGAGCGCCTTGTTATCGGGGGCCGGGTACACTCCCACCCGCGTCCACACCACCGCCACCGTCCATTTGGGAGAAGGCCCTACCATCAACAAAATTGAATTGAATACTGAGGCTGAAGTACCCGGTCTTGGTAATGAAGAATTTCAAGCAAAAGCGGCCGAAGCTAAAGCCAAGTGCCCCGTTTCAAAAGCCCTGGCCAGTGTGGAGAACATTGTCCTAACCGCCAAACTGGTTGGGTAATTAGCAGAATTTTTCAGCGATGAAAGACGCTTTCTGGTGAAAGCGTCTTTTTTATTGGAGGGTAAGTTGCCCTGCCCGCATCCCTCCAATTATACCACACGAACCTTCTCTCTGATAATTGCCGGGCCTATCTGCCAATGGTACAATCAAGCAGATTTTGGATTTTAGCAGTGCGTCGGCGGCGGGATTTTTGACTGATCACAACACGACCTCGAAAGTACGGAGCAAAATCTGGCTGGGGCGGGACCTGGCGGTGCTGCTTGGATATGGCCTGCTGACCCTCCTCCTCACCTGGCCCACTTTTACTCACTTTACCACCCATCTCCCCGGCGATGGCGGCGACGACCCGGCCATTGCCTGGAATTTATGGTGGATTAAATACGCCCTCCTCAACGCCGGCCAAAACCCCCTCTCCACCGATTTCATGTTTTACCCCATCGGCGTCAACCTGGCTTTTTACACCCTGACCCTGCTGAACGGCCTGGCCGCTTTACCGCTGACCCTCAACCTGGGCGTCGTCGCCGCCAGCAACCTCCATCTGCTGTTCAGCTTTGTGAGCGGCGGCTATGGGATGTTTCTGTTGACAAGATATGTACTGCTTTCAAGCAGCAGGGGCGCGGAGGGGCAGGGGAGCGGAGGAGAAAATTCCCCTCTGCGCCTCTGCCCCCCCGCCCCCCCACACCTCTGGACACTCGCCGCCCTCGCCGGCGGCTTTTACGCCTTTGCCAGCAGCAAACTCTTTTACGTCGCCCTGGGCCAATTCAACATTGCCAGCACCCACTGGATCCCTTTTACCGTTCTCTATATGCTGCGCACCCGCCGCCAGCCCCGCCGGCTGCAATATCCTCTGTTGGCCGGTCTGTTCTTCACCCTGCAAGCCTGGACCGAGCTAACCTATGCCTCATTCTTGTTGGTTTTTATCGCTTTATATTGGCTCTGGGAGCTGGGTTGTGGCTTATGGAATTTAAGACGACAATATCTTCGCCATTCGTCATTCACCATTCACCATTCACCATTCACCATTTTCTCTTCTCACCTCCAGGCTATCCTCATCTTCGGCTTGGCCTGCACCCTCGGCCTCAGCCCGATCCTGGCTCACATGCTGCCCGATTTGCGCACCGAAGGTGATTTTTTGGTGCAAGGCAGCGGCTTTGCCGGCGATTTCAGCGCCGATTTGTTGGGCTTCATCATCCCCACCAGCCATCACCCCCTCCTGGGCGGGTTGATCGCTCGCACCGCCATCCAGAACTTTAGCCTGGGGCAACACATCTACCTGGGAGTAGTCTTGCTGGTTTTGTTTGCCGTCGGTCTGGTCAGCAGCTACCACTACCCCCCATTACGCTTTTGGTTGTTCGCCGCCGTTATCTTTGCGCTGCTCTGCCTTGGCCCCAGCCTCACCTTCAACGGCCACGATACCGGGCTGCCTGGCCCCTTTGGGCTGCTACAAAATCTCCCCTTTTTCAAAGGCAACCGCTACCCCAGCCGCTACAGCGTCATGCTCCTGCTCTGCCTCAGCGTCATCGCCGCTTATACTTTAACCCAACTAAGCAGTTGGCTCAACCACCAATTCACTATTCGCCATTCACCATTCGCCATTCGCCATTTCCTCCTTCCCCTCATCGCCCTCCTCTTCCTCTTTGAGCACCTCTCCACACCCCTGCCCCAATCCGACATGCGCCCGCCCCCAGCTTACCAGGTCATCGCCGCCGACCCCGGCCACTTTACCGTGCTTGATCTCCCCCTGGCCTGGCGCAACGGCTTCCGCATCACCGGCCCCTTTACCACCGGCTTTATGTTCGGCCAGTTTTATCAAACCTATCACCAAAAGAGATTGCTGCAAGGCAACACCAGCCGCAACCCGGAATTTAAGTTTCAATACTTTACCAACGCCCCGCTCATCAATTCCCTAATCGCTTTGCAAACGGGCCACCCCCTGCCGCCAGAGCGCCGGCAGGCCGACCGGGCCATCGCCGCCGAAGTGCTGCACTTTTTCAACATTAAGTACATCGTGGTGCGGCCCTATCGCTATGATAAATTCGACGGGCAAAAAAATCTCACCGTGACCGAGCAGGCCCTTATCCCCTACCTGGAAGAGATTTTGCCGCTGGAAAAAATCCATGATGAAGCAGCCATCAAAATTTATCGGGTCAAAGAAAATTCCGAGGAGTCCGGGCTGAAACCTGGAGTCCAGATTGATACGGCCTCACCCCTGGCCCCGCTTTATTTTGGCCCTGGCTGGGGCCTGCTAACCCCTGGACAACCCGCCACCGCCCAACGCCTGGAGACTCAACTGCTGCTGCCCCTCAACCCAAACCCGGCCGGGTTAAAGATTGTCTTACGGCTGCGTACGCCGGAGACCCCTGCAAATAATCCTCAATCCCTCGCCCTCTCCCTCAACGGCTGGCGCTCTCTCCCGCAAACTATCACCCAGGAGTGGCAAGAATTGACCTTTGACCTCCCCGCCGGCGCACTTCACCCTGGCCTTAACAACCTCCACCTCCACTTTTCATCCCTCCTCCCTCCTCCCGCTTTGCGCGCATCCGCGTCCTCCTTCTTCCTTCTCGATGTCTCCGTCCTCAGCGCCGGAGAAGAGGTGGGCGATTTTGGGCATATCTATCTCAACGGCCAGGAAGTCAGCCCCAATCAACGAGGGTATAATGTGGCTGTCCTTCAGCCTGATGGCGCGCTGCGTACCGCCAATTTTGACACCTTTGGCGACCCGTCGGCTTCCGGCGCGTTGGCCCGCTTCCTCGCCGCTGCGCCGCCCAACGCCCTCATCGCCCTGGCCGCCGCCGATGAAGCCAGCGCCAAGTTGACTGAAGAAGCCGTGAAGTCCCTGCACACCATCGGCGTCACCGGCGATTTGCGCGGCTGTTTTCGTTGCAGCCACGCCTTCATCCGCGATGCGGCCGGCCGCACCTATGAGGCGCTCAACCCGCTGCGACCGGTCGGCGTGACCACCGGCCTGGGCCTGACCGAGCCGGGAGTCGCCGCCCAGGTGGAATGGCTCAAAGTGGTTGAGCCGTAACGGGAAGTGTGGTATCATACCAGGTAGTGGGAGGAACGATGGCCGATAAACTGAGCAGTTTTTTGCAAAAAGTGTTGCCCAAACGGGCCAAAGCGCCGGCCTCGCCGCCCGACTCCCCCTTGCTGGCCTACCTGGTCAAGCTGCCCTTGTTTGCCGGCGTTCCCCCGACCGTGCTAAACCAAATTGCCGCCCAGGCCAGATTCCTCAAACTGGATAAGGGTGAGTTTTTAGCCCGCGAAGGCGAGGCCAGCGACTCCCTGTTTGTCATCCGCAAAGGGTGGGTCAAGATTATCGCCACCGGGGCGCACGGCGAAGAAGTGGTGCTCAATCAATGCGGGCCGGGCCAGTTGATCGGCGAGATGTCGCTGATTGACCAGAAACCCCGCTCCAACTCTATGGCCGCCATCAGCGCAGCAGAAGTAATAGAAATCAAGTATGAGGTTGTTTTGACAGCCCTTAACCAGTACCCCATGTTTGCCCTCAATTTTCTGCGCGACATGTCGGACCGGCTGCGCTTTGCCAACGCCTACATCGAAGAAACCATCGTCTGGTCGCAGCAGATTGCCAGCGGCAACTACGATTTTGTGCAGCAGCGGGTGCAAGAAACGCAATCCACCATCGTCAGCACCGACCTCTCATACCAGGCCCGCGCCAACGCCTTCCTGTCGGCCTTTTTCAAAATGATAGAGGGCGTCAAACAGCGCGAAGACAGCCTCAAAAAGCAGGTGCAGCAGCTCACCATCGAGATTGACGAGGTCAAACGCCAGCGCGCCGTGGCCGAGCTGACCGAAACCGAATTCTTTGAGAACCTCCAACTCGCCGCCCAAAAAGCGCGCGCGGATCGAGCCGACCGAGAGAAGAAAGCGGAGGAGTAGGAAGCCCGCTTGTATTTGCTTAGATTCGTATTTGGAAGAAATTGGTAACATCTTCTATGATACCCAGAATTGTGTATGTTGATGACCATCCAGTTCGTGATCCGTTATCGTTGACATTGGAGCTAAAAGGTTATCAGATTGCAACGGCTCGTAATGGAGCCGAGTGTATAGAGCTAGCCCATTCTTGGATCCCCCATTTTATTCTGATGGATCTGCGTATGCCACGCATGGATGGTTTTGAAGCAATTAAAATTTTACGCCAAGACTCAAGAACTGCTAATATCCCTATTTTTGTACTTTCAGCATGGACAACGAAACAACACAGAGAACGTGCATTCTCCGCCGGGGCTAATGAATTTTTTGCGAAGCCAGTAGACTTAAATAGACTATTAAGAACTCTCAATTCGTATTTCGAGGAATTACCTTTAGAAGCCCAATCATCAACCATTGATGCTTCTGTAAATCTTCAAACCTTAGAGTCAGTTGGACACGTCTTTAATCGGGGAGAGACTCCATACATAGCCGGCCCGCCGGTTATTGACCCTAAAATGTTTTTTGGCCGTGAGCAAATCTTAAGCAAGATTATTAATACACTCCACAATAACAATATTATGCTAACTGGCCCCCGTCGCATCGGTAAAACCAGCTTATTATATCAACTCAAAAACCGTCTGGTAGCTTTGGATGACCCGAATTACTTTTTTGCCGCCATCTTCATTGATGTGCAAGGCGTTCGTCAAGAAGATTTTTTCCATACTGTGATGGACGAAATTGTGACGGCACTGTCCGGCTATTTATCGGAACAGGCCATGCCCGCTCTTGATTTCAAACAAGCAAATTTAACTTATACTGACCGAACTTTTGGCAAAGATTTAGGTAAAATTATCAAGGCGTTACAACAAACCCACCCCAACAAGACCGTAAAACTGGTCTTATTGATGGATGAGATGGATGTAATGAACAGCTACGACCAGCGCGTCCAATCACAACTGCGCAGTATCTTTCAAAAAGATTTTGCACCTAACCTGGCGGTGGTTGTGGCCGGCGTTGGCTTACGCCAGGTATGGGAACGATACGAAAGCCCTTTTTACAATATGTTTACCCCACTGGTGTTGGAACCCTTTACCCCGGAGCAAGCCCGAGAACTTATCATCAAACCAGTAGAGGGCCTCTTCACTTACGATGAGGCCACTATCCAGCGCATTTTGACCGCTACTGGGAGACACCCTTTTCGCCTACAGCAGCTCTGTTTAGAAATCACCCAGCGGGTGGCTGAAGCCAAGCAGCAGGACATCACTTTGGATGATGTTGAAGCCACCCTGGCTACTATTCACTGGATTGAAGAGGAGAGCACCCCATCCAGTCAAGAGGCAAAGGCTCAACTACAAGCTACGCCTAACCAGGTATTGGCCGAAAAGCGGGCACTCTACAACCCTTCTGGCCCACCTCACCAGAACGAGGAGGCGGAATGATCAGCCCCTACGTTACCGGCAAATGGGTCACCGGCCCCCAATTCTATGGGCGTGAATGTTTGATTGAAATCGTATTACATGGTCAAGATGATAACCTGTGGTTTATCGGCAACCGGCGGGTGGGCAAAACCTCGCTGCTCAAAGAAATTGCGCGGCGCACCGTAACGAGCCAGCGTTATCTGCCCCTCTATTGGGAGATGTCGGCCAGCCAGACTGAGGCTGATTTCATTGACAAACTACACGAAGCCGTCGAAGATGCCCAACTTTACAGCCTGGACCCTCGCTGGACCGGTTTTACTTTTTCACCCCCCGCCAGCTTGAGACAGGCGCTCAGGCAGTTGGCCGCTTGGACGCAAGCTCAAAATTTACGCCTACTCTTGCTGTGTGATGAGGTTGAGGGGTTACTCTACCTGGCCGAAACCGCCCCCAAAGCCCTCCAGGATTTGCGCCATACGCTCCAAAATCACCCGGCCATTCGCCCGGTGCTGGCTTCTACCCGCCGCCTGAGCCTGCTTTACGAGTATACTAAACAATGGAACACCTCCGCCTTTCTGGATGGTTTTGCTCGCCATTATCTCCTCCATTTTAGGGATGACACAGCCAATCAGGTTATTGCCCAAACCCAAAGTGCGACCCCCCTCGGCGTAGCGGAGCCGCTGCTGGCTCAGATTCGCCACGCCACCGGCAACCATCCTCTGCTATTGCAAAAGCTGTGCCACCAACTTTTTGACAGCGAACGAGGCAATCTGCGCCCACTTTTGCCCACCGATCTTGAACCCGATATCCAACTCATCGGCTTTTTTGAGTATGATTTTAATGGCTTAACCTCTGATGAAGCTAAATTGCTGCGCCACATCCATACCTCTCCCTGTACCTTGTCGGACTTGTCAAGCCATTTTCCGCACACCAATCTCAAGTTATGCCTGCGTAATCTCAACAACGAGACCGGGTTGGGCTTCTTGCGGCAAATAGAAAACACTTTTCATATCAGCAATTTATTTTTGGCCCATTGGTTAGACGCCTGGCCGCTTCATCAAACTCCTCAAGCAGGTATCACCGATGATCTCTTGACCCAAGAGAAAATTTCCTCGCTACGCCGTCAGCTACGCACTCATCATCAAGCTCTAAACCTCCTGCAAGAGCAAGCCGCCAAATTCGGCTTATCCGTACCAACTAACATCCAACTTGAAATAAATGATCATCAGATTGTTATCGCCGACATCGAAACCGAACTCACCGAACTCGGCGAAAACATCACTCCTTCCAAACCTCCTCGGCCTGAGTAAGTTTTTGTGTCTACCTCAAAGCTCCGCTTAAACCCACGCACTACGCACTACGCACCACGTTTCACGCCTCACGCCCGCTTTGCGCGCCTTTGGCGACACCTCCCCTCGCTCCTCCTCACCCTCCTCATCCTCAGCTACACCATTTACTTCTCATGGTACAGTATCAACCGTCACAACACCCTGCACTCCTACGCCGCCGACCTCTCCCTGATTGACCAGCCCATGTGGAACACCGTCATCGGCCCCGGTGATTTTATGGAACTCACCTGGGGCGATCACCAGCAGCCGCGCCTGGCCGAACATTTTGAACCCATCCTCGTTCCCCTGGCCGCCCTCTTTTATCTGTGGGACGACGTGCGCATCCTGCTCATCGCCCAATCCATCGCCCTGGCTCTGGGCGCCCTGCCGGTGTATTGGATTGCGAGAAAACAGTTGTCAGTTGTCAGTTGTCAGTCTCCAGGACACCCGGAAGGAGTGTTGTCGGTTGTTGTCCGAGATGAATCTGAAACTTCAATTACCAATTACCAATCTCTAATCTCTAATCTCCCTTCCTGGGCCGCCCTTGCCTTTGCCGCCGCCTACCTGCTCTACCCCCATCTGCAAGCCGCCAACATCGCCGATTTCCACGCTGACCCCTTTGTGGTAGCGCCGCTGCTCCTGGCCTTTTGGTACGCCAGCGAGCAGCGTTGGGGTTGGATGTGGCTCTGGGCCATCGTCGCTATGGCTACCAAAGAGACCCTGCCGCCCTTAACGGCCATGTTGGGGGTATGGCTATTGATGACCGCAGACCGCAGACGGCCGACCGCCAGCCAACCGGCGGTCGGCGGTCGGCGGTCGGCGGTCTGGCATGGCCTGGCCCTCATCCTCATCAGCACCGCCTGGTTTCTCGGCGCCACCTATCTCATCGTCGCGCCGCTGGCCCGGCAGTATTTTGGCAGCGACAGCCCCATCTACTTTGCCAGCCGCTATACCTACGCCGACGGCCTGGCCGGGTTGGTTGCTGTGCTGCAAGACCCGGTGCGCTGGCATTATGTCTTTGGCTTGTTCGCCGCTGCCGGCTTTCTACCCCTGCTGGCCCCGGAACTGTTGCTGCTGGGCCTGCCGGTGCTGGCGGCCAATTTTCTCAGCAGCTTTCCCGGCCAACACTCCGGCGAGCAGCACTATTCCGCTCCCCTGGCAGCCGCTTTTATCCTGGCCGCCATTTACGGAACGCGCCGCCTGGTGGGCTGGGCTTCCGAGCGTAAAATCAACGGCCAGCCGCTCAAAACAGCACTGCTGATTAATGCCATGCTGTGGCTGCTGTCCTGGTCGCTGGGCTACCACGCCCTGCACGGCTGGACGCCGCTCTCCCTGCGCACCGAAACTTACGCCATGTCACCCACCGCCGCCCGCTTGCCCGATTTGCTGCAGGCCATCCCGCCACAAGCCGTTGTCTCAGCCAGCGCGGCGATTCACCCCCACCTGGCCCACCGCCGGGTGATTTACCTCTTCCCCACCGTCCAGGATGCCGATTATCTGCTGGTGGATGTCGCCGATATCCCCGGCGTCCACCCCAACGACGCCCACACCAGGCTTATGGACATGCTCAACCATGATTGGCGCCTGCTCCAGGCCGACCACGGCCTCATCCTGGCCCAAAAACTAAATGGCGACGCCTCCCTCTCCCCTGCCCCGCCACCCTCGCTCAGCGCGCCTTTGGCGGGCGCACCCGAAGGGGTGTGCCCCCCTGCCCTCCCTCTCCCCTGCTCCTTTTACAACTTTGCCCACGCCGCCACGCCCCCCACCTATCCAACCGACCTGGCCTTTGGCGATGGCCGGCTGCGCCTGCTGGGCTATGACCTGCACGACGACCCCGATAACGGTCTCAGCTTTCGTTTTTACTGGCAAACTTCGGCCCCCTTGCCCACCGACCTGCGCCTGTGGCCGCTGCTGTATGACGATGGAGGACGGCTTCTCAGCGATCCTGCCCAGGTCCCGATGATTGCCCCGCTGTGGTATCCGCCCGCCGCCTGGCAGCCGGGTGAAACCATCATCACCGAAACCCTGCCGCAGCTTTTGCCAGACGCCTTTCATCTGGGCCTGGCCGTTGGCCCGCCAAAAAGCTGGGCCGATCCTTCCCAGCGCTTCCCCGTCACCGGCCACCCCGCCGGCGCCCTGCCCTTCCCGGCCGGGCGTTGGGTGCAACTGGCCAGCTTTCAGCGCAAAGGGCCGCTCTTGCAGCATCTCCCGGCCACCCTCACCTTTACCCCCCTCACCCCGGTTGACCTCTCTTTTGGCCCCGGCCTGCGGCTCACCGGCTACTGGCTTGACCCGGCCAACCTGCGGCCGGACGGCAGCTTGTCTATCCTGCTCCAATGGAACGCCGACGCCCCCCTGCCAACCGATTTGACCGTTTTTGTCCATTTGCTGGGGCCGGATGGTCAGCGCGTCGCCCAAAGCGATGCCTACCCCACCTGGCTCACCCCGCAGCCCACCTCGCAGTGGCCGCCCAACCGGCCCATCCTGGATAGCCACAGCCTCAGCCTGCCCCCTCATCTGCCTCCGGGCGCTTATACCCTGCAAATCGGGCTGTATAACCTGCACACCTCGGAACGTCTCCACCTGCCCGACGGCAGCGACGTCTTTACTTTAGGGCAAATTCAAATCGAATAATTATTAGGATTCCTAATATATTTTCTTGACAGGTAAGCCGGTTTTGTTTATACTATTAGTTAGGATTCCTAATTAAATTTCAATTAATAAGGAGTGAACAATGTCCGATCAAAATGCTATTCCCGGCTACATTTATGGCGCTCAAGAGGTCGCTGCCTCGCCGCTTACCCTGGAGGATTTGCACAAGCTGAAACAAACCGTCCTCTTTGGCCCCGAAGATGAACATTATCTCCACATGGCGGGCGAGGTGCTGGCCGACCAAGTTGACAAGGTGTTGGATTTGTGGTATGGATTTGTGGCGTCACAGCCCCATCTGGTTTACTATTTTGCAGGCGCAAATGGTCAACCGGAGGGCGACTACCTGGCCGCCGTGCGCCGGCGTTTTGGCCAATGGATTTTAGACACCTGCAACCGGCCCTACGACCAGGCCTGGCTCAACTACCAGCATGAGATTGGCTTGCGGCACCATCGCACCAAAAAGAATCAAACCGACGGGGTAGACTCGACGCCTAACATCAACCTGCGCTATGTGATTGCCCTGGTTTATCCCATTACGGCCACCATCAAGGACTTTCTGGCTAACAAAGGCCACCGCGCCGAGGAGGTAGAAAAAATGCACCAGGCCTGGTTCAAATCGATGCTGCTGCAAGTGACGCTGTGGAGTTATCCTTATATCAAAGAGGGCGACTTTTAAGCTCACATTATGACCTCCGTTTTTGATTTAGCCACCCAACATCAAGATGTCGGCAGCAAAATTGTGGTGGGGCTGGAGCGGCTGGCCCAGGCTTTCCGGGTTTTGCTGTGGGAAGAGGCCAAAGAGCACGCCCTCAGCCCCATCCAGATCCAATTTCTGGTTTACCTGCGTTATCATCCCCCCGAATTTTGCCGGGTGAGTCTGCTAGCCAAAGAGTTTGGCCTGACCCAGGCCACCGTCAGCGACGCCGTTACCTCCTTAGAGGCCAAAGGGCTGATTGTGCGTGAACCCGCCTGGCAAGATAAACGCATCTTGACCCTCCGCCTGACGCCCACCGGCGACCAGTTGGCAACCAAACTGGCCGCCTGGGCTGCGGTCATCAAAGAGCAGCTTGGCCAATTTTCAAACGAGGAACAACTGCTGCTCATGCAATTTTTGATGCACCTGATTGAGTCGCTCCAGCGGGCCGGCCTCATCGCCGTCTCCCGTATGTGCCTCACCTGCCGCTTTTTTCAGGCTGACGCTCACCCAGACTCGGCCGCCCCCCATCACTGCCGCCTGTTGGATAAACCCCTGGCTAACTCAGACCTGCGGCTTGATTGCCTGGAACATGAGTTGGCTCTGAATTAAGAGCCACACCCTCCCTTATCTTGCCCCCTGCTCCCCTCTGTGATAGCATGCCCTTGCCATGAAGCGGCGCTTATTATTCATTCTTATTTTGATAGCCTTTACCCTGCGGCTGGCCTGGCTGGGTTATCAAAGCCTGTGGTACGATGAAGGCGTCACCTGGCTGCTCTCGCGCATGCCTCCCATCGGCCTGGTGCGCTGGACCGCCGCCGATATTCAACCCCCTCTTTATTACACTTTAATCTGGCTGACCACCCGCCTGTTTGGAACCAGCGAGTGGGCCTTGCGTTTTCCCTCGGCCCTTTTTGGAACGTTAACCATCCCGCTCATGTACGCTTTGGCGCGCCGGCTTTTTACCCCAAAAACACCGGCCCTGCTGGTTGCTTTCATCACCACCCTCTCGCCGGTGCTGGTTTATTACAGCCAGGAAGCCCGCATGTACACGCTGCTGGTCTTTGAAGCTGCGCTTCTGGCTTATCTCCTGCTCAAACTGCTCCAGCCGCCCGCGCAACCCGAGCCGGCCTCGTCGCTGCTGCCGCAGCCAATGGTGCTTATTTACAGCCTGACAGCCACCGCCGCCCTTTTTACCCACTATTTTGCCCTCTTTTTATTGAGCGCGCATGCTCTTTATATTCTCTTGGTGCTGTGGCAGCGGGCTTTTCCCCGCCGCCTGGCCTGGCAGGCCCTCCAGGCTTTTGGGCTGACCGCCCTGCTGTTTGCGCCCTGGCTGCCAACTCTGCTCTCCCGCCTGGGCGATGACCCCAGCTATTGGCCCGGCGCACTCAAACTCCCCGAAGCCCTGCACCAGCTTCTTATCACCTTTACCCTGGGCGAAACCGTGTTTGAGCAAAGCGGCCTGCGCCTGGCCCTGGGCTATCTGCTGGTCATCCTCATCGGCTTCATTTACGGGCGAGCCGGCGCATCAGCGCATCAACGAATAGCGAATCAAGGAATAGCGAATAACCAAACTTCCAATCCTGGTTTCTCTGCTGACAAGCCCATCCTACTCCCTACTCCCTACTCCTTCCTTCTCCTCTGGCTGCTCCTGCCCATCGCCCTCATCCTGGCCCTCTCTTACCAGTCTCCCAAATTCAACCCACGCTATCTATTACTCGCCTGGCCCGCCTTCGCCCTGCTCCTGGCCGCCGCCCTGGCCCAATTTTACTCCGTTGCTAATACACATCAAGGCAAAGTCTCTCACAAAAATAAAGTGCCAATCTCCAATCTTCAATCTCTAATTACTTCCAACCTTCCCCTCCTCTTCGCCCTGATCTTCATCCTCGCCACCTCTGTCTTTAGCCTGTACAACTGGTTCACCGACCGCCGCTTTGCCAAAGACGACTTCAAAGCTCTGGCCCAATTTGTGCGGGAACGGATCGCACCCCATGAAACCGTGCTACTCAGTTCCGGCCACATGTTTCCGGTGTGGCAGTACTATTACGGCCCGCAAGACTGGACGCCGCTGCCCCACCTGGAACGGCTCGACGTGAAGCGGGTAACCGATTTGAGCATCGCCGCCGGCATGGCCCAGGCCCTTAAAGGCCAAAGAGGGGCCTGGCTGGTCAGTTGGCAAGATGAGGTGATAGACCCCAACGGCGTTGTCCCCTTCTGGCTTGATCTGATTGGCCAGCGCCCCCACGACGCCGGTGATTTTCAGGGGGTGCGCCTGGAGCACTGGCGGCTCGACCCCGGCAAACTGGGGCTGCTAGGGCAGAGTCCCATCAAACATCCGGCCAGGCCGGCCGACTCCCCCTCAGCCGGCTACAACTTTGCCAACCAGGTTGAACTGTTGGGCCTGACCCAACTCAGCGACGCCGAACTGGCCTTGTTCTGGCGTCCGCGCCACCCCCTGCCCGATGATTTGCTGCTCACCTTCAACCTGCTGGACGAAGATGGCTTTACCTGGACGCCGCAAACAAACGTGGCCCGGCCCGGCGCGTATCTATACCCACCCTCCCGCTGGCCGGTAGGCCAGGTGGTGATGACCCGTGTACCGCTGCTCTGGCACAGCGGTACGCCGCCGGGCCAATACCTGGCCGAGGTTGGCTTGGGCCAGGCAGAACAAGCTGACAGTTTGTCCCACAATAATTTTAAGGGCTGGGACATCCTGGATGAGCAGGGCCGGCCCCTGCGCCGCACCGCCCTGCTTGGCCCGGTCAACCTGAGCCACCTGGTACGCCCGGCCAATGACGCGCTGGCGTTGCCGGAGACCCCGCTGGTAGACTTTTCACCCATCATCCTCCTGCGCCAAAGCACGCTCTCTCAAACCAGCGCCGAACCGGGCGACCGCCTGCAATTGACCCTGTGGTGGCAGGCCGGCCGGTTTAATCTGGATGACATTTCCATCGCCTTTGACCTGCTTGACGCGGCCGGCCAGGATTTCCGGGTAAGCTCGTCCCTCACCCCCAGCCGCAACTTCAACCTGCCTCGCTGGCAGCCGGGAGATTTGGTGCGGGGCCAATATTGGCTCAACCTGCCGCCCGAAGTTGCTCCCGGCCCGGCCACCTTGCAAGTGCGCCTGGTCAATGTTCACGCCTTCCCCTACGATAAACTCTTTCCCTTTGCCAAATTAGACATCCGGCCCACCGAGCGCAGCTTTACCCCACCGGCGGCCCTCGATCTGCCGCTCCAGGCCGACTTTTCCGGGCAGGTGACTTTGCTCGGCGCAGACTGCCGCCCCCCCGGCTGCCAGGCCTCACCCGGCCAGGCGGTCACGCTAACACTTTATTGGCGGGCCGAAACCCACTTTGAAACCAATTACACCATCTTCACCCACCTGCTCGGTTCCCCGGAAATGGTGCGGGTTAACGCCGACCACGCCCCACCCAAACCTACCCAGGGCTGGGTTCCGGGCGAGATTATCAGCGATAGCGTCACCCTCACCCTGCCCGCCGATCTGCCTCCCGGCGATTATCCCCTCGAAATCGGCCTGTACGACGCCGCCCAACCCGATTTTCCGCGCCTGCCTCTGACCAACGGCGAAACGCGGGTCATTTTGCCACAGCCGCTCAAAGTAGAATAACGATGAAAAAGTACCCTGTCGCGCTGTTTATTATCACCCTGATAGCCCTGGTTCTACGCCTATACAACCTTACCTATCACAGCCTTTGGTTTGACGAAGCCATCAGCGTGCATTGGGCCAGGCAGAGTGTGCCCCGCATCCTGGAAGTCGGCTTTACCCTGGTAGAAGACCGCCTGCCGCCGCTGTATTATCTGCTCCTGAAGGGCTGGACTGCTTTGGCCGGCTTTAGCGAGACCGGCCTGCGCAGCCTGTCGGTGTTTGCCGGCCTGCTGCTCATTCCCGTCACTGCCGGCATTGCCAAAACCCTCTTCAACCGCCGCATTGCCCTGATGACCGCCCTGCTGGTCGCCCTGAACCCCTTTCTGATTTGGTACGCCCAGGAGGCCCGCATGTACGCCCAGGCCGCCCTGTTTGGTGCGCTCACCGTGTGGGTTTTCCTAAAAATGTGTGAATATGCGAATAGGCGAATGTCGGCTCAGGCCCACCCACCAAAGAAGCCTTCCTACTCCCTACTCCTGCTTTCCTTCATCCTCTTTGCTCTGGCCGGGCTGTACTCCCATCTTTACACCGGCTTTATCTTGCCGGCGCTGGGCGCGTGGGCGCTGGTGAGCTACCCGCGCCGCCGGCTGGTGTGGCTCTTGTTGGGCCTCGGCGGGCTGGTGATTGGGCTGCTGTTTGCCCCGTTGGCCCTGGCTATCTGGCGCTTCTCCGGCGAAGCCACCCCCGGCGATCCCCTGGCCGGTTTACCGCAGCGGGCCTGGGGATTGCTGCAAGCCTTTACCGTGTGGAAAGCCCCGCTCCCGACCGGGCTGCAAATCGCTATTCCGGCGATCTTTGTGCTGTTCATGCTGGCTGCCTATTATAAACCAATTGACAATTGTCAATTTAGGATAAACCAGCCCCTCCTGCTGGTCAGCCTGCTCCTGTTTACGCCCTTTTTGATTGCCAATCTGCTGCTCCTGCGCAACTACCTGGCCTTTTTTGGCGAGCGTTATTTTATTGTTATAACTCCCTGGCTGCTGCTGCTGGCCGCCCTCGGCGCGGAGCGCATAGGCGCATGGGCCAGTCAACGAATCTGCGAATCTGCGAATCAGCGAATCAGGCAACGACCAGATTCATCATTCATCATTCGCCATTCGCCATTCGCCATTCGCCATTCGCCATTCATCATTCGCCATTCGCCATTCGCCATTCGCCATTCGCCATTCATCATTCGCCATTCGCCATTCGCCATTCTCCTCATCTTTACCCTCCTGCCCCTCCCTGGCCAGTGGAGCACGCCCGCCGCCAAAGAAGCCTGGCGACAAAGCGCCGCCTACCTGGCCGAGCGGACCGCCCCCAACCACGCCGTCCTGATTCACCCCGATTGGGTGCGCTACCCTTTTCAGTTCTATTTTCACGGCCCCGCTCAAACCTATGCTGCCTTCAGCACCGTTACCCCAGAAACGGCCCTGGACGGCCCGCTGCAAGGCGTGGTAGACGGTCACCCGGTAGTCTGGCTGATTCAATCCCACCTGGAGGGGCCGGACCCCAACCGGCTGGTGGAGGGCTGGCTGGCGGCCCGCTATCCCCTGGTCACAGAACTTTACCCGCCCGGCATTTCGCTCAAGGGCTACGCCCCCGGCTACCAACTCGACGCCCTGCCGCCGCAGGCCACCCCGGCCGCCATCCAATTCAAAAACGGGCTGCAACTGCTCGGTTATCAGGCCGACGCCGCCGTCTCGGCCCCCGACGAGCTGTTTCATCCGCCCTCCGGCTGGGTGCATGTGTCTCTCTATTGGAGCGCCGCCCGCCCTATCGCAGAAGATGTCGCCCCGGTGGTCAACCTGGTCGGCCCGGCCGGGGTTTGGGGGGCCAGCCTGGAGCGGGCTACGGATGCTTTGAAATTTTACCCCACCTCACATTGGGCTGTCCCCGGCCCCATCATCCGCCACGATGTGGATGTTAACCTAAACCCTGCCACTCCGCCGGGCGATTATCAATTGGTGGTGGGGCTGCCTGGCCTCAATGAGCAGTATCCTCTCGGTACGGTACAGGTACGCTAAAAACTGATAGACACATTATTAAAATCGGCTTAGATTTGTCAATCCAAGCCCTTTTCCAGGGTGTGTCCGAAATTTTAGGCGGTCCTGTCCATAGGACGCCAAAGGCGCGCACGCCACAGGCGCGCAAAGCGGCGCCCCTGCGGTATGGGGCAAGTTGCCAACTTGCCCTACGATACCAAAAATTCTGGACGCACCCCCTTTTCCAGGCCAGTAAGCGGGATTTGTCAATCCCGCAAGAGCAATTTGTATGACTTTTTTTGATTTCTGTAGGGGTCAACAAAATGTTGCACCTCCCCGGAAGCTGTTTTGAGATTTACTTACCCTCATTAGCCGGCAATTTCGGCTTTAGGCCGAGCTTCCGGGAAGGTCGTTTTCTATATTCTGCCTCACTTTTTACAACCTTTTTACAATCCCGCTACAGATTGATAATAAGACTCCTTTATACTGGCAGTATAAACACAATTAAATTTACCAACTGAAAGGAGTTTAGAAACTATGCAATCGCTAACATTAAATTGGGTTCAAAAGGTGGTATTGGGAGGCTTTGCGGCTGTAGCCGTCTGGCTGATGCTTTTGATGGGCGGCGGCTCTGGCCCTACCCCCGCCGCATACGCCGCCGCGCCCGTACCCCAGGAAAAGGCCAAAATTTACCTGGAGTTCATGCTGCAGCGCCAGTTGCTTATGTTGACCGGCCAGCAGCAGCGCCTGGATTTGGCTCGCCAGGGCATCACCATCACTCAATCCTTCCTGGATCAGTTAAAAAACACCGGCGAAGATGTCTCTGCCCTGCAAACGGCCCTGAATACTTTCTCAACTCAGATTGCCGCCGCCCAGGCCGCTCACGATACGGCCAAACAAATTCTTGACGCCAAAGCCGGCTTTGACGCCAACGGCAAGGTGACAGACCCGGTCCAGGCGCGAGAAACCCTCAAGAGCGCGGGCCAGGCCATGCAAGAGGCGCACAAAATTATCCAACAGGCGGCTCAAGAGTTTCGCCAGGCCATGCGAGAGTTTCGCCAGGCCCACAAACAAAATAAGCCGGGCAACCAGCAAGACGCCGGCGATGAAGAATCTATCCCCTAATGGATTTTGAACTTCAAAATCGGTAATAACAAGGTGACAGTCACTTAAAAGTGACTGTCACCTTTGGCCCTGTGCCTTTGCCTTCTGAGCCAAAAAAAGCTATCATCAGCGGCAAAGGTTACTTGTCAAACGTATGTTAAAGCATTACACCAAATTTCTCGCTGCGCTTTACGCCATCATCCCCCTGTTTATCATATTTCTATTTACCGGCTGTATGAGCGGCTCGCTCCTGGCCGAGGTCAGCGTTAACCCGCAAACCATCACCCCCAACGCCGACGGCTTGACCGACGTGGCCCGCATCAGCTACCGCCTGAATCGCTCCGCCGACCTGTCCATTTACCTGGTGGATGAGGCCGGGCAGCGTCACTACTTCCGGCAAAACCGGCGGCGCTCTGCCGGCGATTACCAGGTAGATTTTAGCGGCGTGGTGGATGGGGCCATGCTGCCCAACGGCCCCTACACCTGGGTGGTTGAGGCGGTGGCCGACGACGGCCAAACCGCCAGCCAGCAGGGCCGGTTGGTCATCCAGGAGGCCGATACCAGCAAACCGGAATTACAGGGCTTTAGCATTTATCCCCAGGTTTTCACCCCCAACCAGGATGGCGTTGATGACCGGGTGACGATCAATTATTATTTGACCAAGCAGGCCCAGGTCAGCGTTTATTTGATTGCCGCCGACGGTGAAACCAAATACCCTATCGCCGAGAAAGAGCGCGAGGTTAAGCCGGGCGAGCCGGGCTTTCACACCTATGACTACGAGGGCGGGGTGGATGTACAGGCCGACCCGCCGCCCAACGGCGTTTATACCGTTCAAGCGGAGGCGGTTGACCGGGTAGGCAATCACACCGTAGTCACCGGCACGTTGACCATTGCCGAAGGCGGCGTTCCCCGGGCCGACATCGTGTCTGCTGAGGTGGATTTTTACAACCCCGCCACCGGCGATCAGGTGGTGCCTTTGGGCGCTACCCTGGCCTTTACCCTCACCGTTGAGAATTTCGGCAGCGTCCCTATCCGCACCACCGGCCCCACCTCCGGCACGGCCTATCGCAGCGACGAAAACTTCAACACCAAAGGCATCTTTGAGTCCTCCGGGGCCTGGCGGGTGGGTATTGATTACGAAGGCAATCCCAGCTACGCTTACCCGTATCGTTGGGCGGTGGGCAACCTGGATGAACTGGAAAAACGGGTCATCAACAACAATACCGAATATTACCTTATGCCCGGCCAGCGAGCTGTCGTAACCGGCTCCATTCAAATTGTAGATGTGCCGGCCAAAAAAGACACGGTCAATTTTTGGGCCGGCCTCATCCACGAGCAGGTGCGGATTGACGTTTTTAATGACCATGTCAGCCCCACCCCCATCAGAATAGGCTTTTAGAAAGGATGAAGGCGGAAGGGTGAAGAATACGTTCAGCCTTTATCCTTCACATTTCATCCTTCATATTTCATCCTTATGAACAACCTGGCTGTTGTCATTGTCAACTGGAATGTGCGAGACATGCTGGCGGAATGTTTGCGCAGCGTGGAGGCGGATTTGGCCGCCGGCGGCCTCGCCGGCCAGATTTGGGTGGTGGATAACGCCTCCAGCGATGGTTCGGTGGAGATGCTGCGGCGCGATTTTCCCCAGGTGTGTCTCATTGCCAGCCCGCAAAATTTGGGCTTTGCCGGCGGAAACAACGCCGCTCTGCGGGCGCTGGGGTTTGACCCGAACCTCACCCCCGGCCCCTCTCCCGGCAGGAGAGAGGTGAGGGGCGAGGCCAATTTGCCGGAGGCGGTGCTGCTGCTCAATCCTGATACAAAAATCCACCCCGGCGCACTGCCGGCTTTGTATGAGTTCCTGGTCAAAACTCCCCAGGCCGGTATGGCCGGGGCGCGGCTGGTTTATGGAGATGGCTCGTTTCAGCACAGCGCCTTTGCCTTTCCGGGGCTGTGGCAGTTAGCCATAGAGCTGCTGCCCCTGCCCGGCCGCCTGGTCGAGTCTCGGCTCAATGGGCGATACCCGCGCTCGCTCTATGAAGCAGGCCGGCCCTTTCGGGTGGGCCACCCTTTGGGCGCGGCCATGTGCGTGCGGCGCCAGGCCATTCAGCAGGTAGGGCTGCTGGATGAGCGTTATCACATGTACGTAGAAGAAGTGGATTGGAGCCGGCGGATCACCGCCGCCGGTTGGGAAATCTACTGTGTGCCCGCCGCCGGCATCACCCACTACGGCGGGCAAAGCACCGGCCAAATCCACCTGACCAGCTTCATCAATTTGTGGCGCAGCCGCTACCGCTTTTATCGCACTCATTACCACCCGTTTAAAGTAAGGCTGGCGGCGCAGATTGTCGGGCTGGGGATGAAGCGCCGAGCCAGGCTTGATACCCAGGCCCGGCAGCGCGGCGAGTTGAGCCAGGCGGAATGGTCGGCCCGCCTGAGCGGGTATGAGCAAGTCATCAAAATCTGGCAGGGATAGATAGATAGGATGTCCAAAGTTATTGCCGCCATTCTCACCAAAAACGAAGCGCGCCACATCGGCGACTGCATCAAAAGTGTGCAGTGGGCCGATGCTGTGCTGTTGGAGGACTCCTTCAGCAGCGACGGCACGGTTGAAATTGCCCAGGCGCTGGGGGCAAAAGTTTATCAAAACGAGTTTGTCAACTTTGCGGTAGCCAGGGATACCGCCTTAAAAAATGCCCAAAAGTTAGGGGCAGACTGGGTTTTTTTTATTGACGCCGATGAGCGCGTTACCCCGGAATTGGCCGAAGAGATTCGGCGGGTGGTGACAGAAAGCCGGGCGGCCGGCTGGTGGGTGCCCCGCTACAACATCATGTGGGGCCACCTCATGCGCGGCGGCGGCTGGTATCCCGATTACCAGCTCCGCTTGATGCGCCTTGAGGCCGCCCGCTATGACCCGGAGCGTGAAGTTCACGAAATTGTTATCTTGGATGGGCCGGCCGATTATCTCAAAGAGCATCTCATCCATTACAACTACGAGTCGCTGGCCCAGTTTAAGTTCAAACAAAGCCGCTATCTTGATTTTGAAGCCAAAATTCTCAAAGAGAAAGGGATTCGGGCCAAACCCTGGACGTATCTGACCATGCCGCTGCGCGAGTTTAGCCGGCGTTATTTTACGCTGGGGGGATATAAGGATGGTTGGGTAGGGCTGCAACTGTGCAGCCTCATGGGTTGGTATACCTTTATCACCTATCTCCGGCTCAGACAGTTAAACGTTGAACGTTAAAACGTGGCTCATGTTAAGAACAAGTGACCGGCACTTCAGATTGACTGACTACTTCTCTGCAAAATGGGAAAGTGCCGGTCACTTTGCACTTGTACTGTACATGAGCCGAAAACGTTTAAGGGATTAACGCTTCGCACATTTTCGCCACTATCTGGCTGCACAACTCATGCATAAAACTGGCCGCCGGACAGGCCAGGCCCAGGTCTGCCACATAGTAAACCTGGCCCTGCGCCTGAAGTTTTAAGCCCACCCGCCCATAGGGGTTATAAATTAGCTGTACTTGATAACTGGTATCGCCATGCGCATAAGCGTGAACCCGGCTTGATAGACGGGTCGAGTCATCCAACCAGCCCTGGTAAACCGCTTCAAACTCAAAGCGGCGCTGCACCTCAGCTAAATCGGCCCGGTATGTCTGGCTCAATTGGATCAGCTTAAAGACCACCCCCCGCAGGATGTCGGCCAATCCCGCCACCGCAAACTCAACTTCCACCTCTTGCAGCCCGATACGCGGGTTGATGGCAGTCAATTCCTGGTGAAACAGCCCGGTCATGGCCTCGACTACGGGGAACAGTTCCGCTAATTTCATGGCCGGCGGCACGGCCTGGAGCAGTCTTTGACGCAGGCCGGCCAATAATTGCCCCGAACCGCTGATACTGCCCAACCCGGCCCAATCTTTTGGCTCAAAATAAGCTGCCCCAAAATCATCGGGTAAACCGTGCTGCCCCCGAAAAGTTTGCAGGGGTACAGCGGCGTAAGGCTGCCCCTGGAGCATAAATTGCATGATTAAAGCCCCCCTCGGCAGAAATAAAACGGGGGCGAGCAGAAACTGCCCGCCCCCGTTGGGTTTAAGGTCGAAGGTCAGGCCAGCTCTGGGTCCAGGAGGCCGTAGTTGTTGTCGTCGCGGCGGTACAACACATTAATCCGGCCCAGGTTGATGTTGTAAAACACAAAGAAATCGTGGCCCAGCAGTTCCATCTGCTCAATGGCTTCATCCTCATTCATCGGCACAACCCCAAACTTTTTGGTCCGCACAATTTTGCGCTCGCTCTCTTCGGCCAGCGCCGCCAGGGTTTCCTGGTCAAGCAGCGGCATTTCATCCTCAGTCCGTTTGGCCGGCACATGTCCCTGCCAGCGATCGGTGCGTTTGCCTTTATAGCGGGCTATCTGGCGATGGATTTTATCCACCACCGCATCAACCGAGGCGTAGATGCCCTCAGAGCGTTCTTCGGCCCGGAGAATGGCCCCGTTGGCCCGCAAGGTAACCTGCACAATGTTTCTATCTTTACTGCTCTTGGTTTTTTCCTGGGTAATTTCAATCCGCGCCTCATCAATTTCGGGCAAATAGCGATCAAGTTTGCCCATTTTCTTTTCCACATAGTCTCGGATTCGATCCGATATTACAAAATTTTTACCTTTAAGAAGCAGTTGCATGGTTTAATCCTTTCTATATTTTTGAATGTAGGACTAACGGGCTTTAGCCAGCGTCAGTCCCCAGACAGAGGCAACGCCATTTTGCTTTAAGGCTGCGGCGCAGGAATCTAAGGTTGAGCCGGTGGTGCAAACATCATCAAGGAGTAAAACTTTTTGACCCGCCAAATCAGGGCCAAGACACTTAAAAGCTCCGGCCACATTGTGACGCCGCTCGCTGCTCCCCAGGGTCATCTGCGATTTGGTTTGCCGGGTTCTTTGTAAGCTGGACACATTCACAAGCAGCCCCAGCTCCTGGCTCACCGCTTGAGCCAGCAATTGGCTTTGGTTATAACCGCGCTCGCGGAGCCGGGCAGGATGAAGCGGGACAGGCACAATCACGTCGGCCGCCAGCCCATAACGCTGGTAAGCTTGGACCAGAATAT
>CAZDMM010000016.1:14325-24319 GCA_964505845.1 uncultured Caldilineaceae bacterium | reverse complement strand
GCGTTCAGAAGTGCCTGTCACCTGGCTTTCGTCTTATTCCCGATAGAGTCTATTAGATAAAAACCCTTACATCTCACGATTCACAGCTTCGGCCAAAGCGGGGAGGAGGGCTGCGTAAGCCACCATCGCCTCGCCCATCTGGGGCAGGCTAATGCGTTCCTGGTTGGTATGGGCCAGCCGCTCATCGCCAGGCCCAAAGCCGATGGTAGGGATACCGGCGGCCATGAGGTGTCCGCCGTCGGTGGCAAAGCGCCACACATCCACGCCGTCGTTGCGGCCCAGCACCTCTTTAAGGGCAGTTTGAGCCGCTTGCACTAAAGGGTTGTTGTCTGGCAAAAGAAAAGGGGGAAAGACCGACGGAAACAGCTTGGACATGCCGGTATAAGTGGTCATCTCGGCTGCCACCACCTCTGCCCTGGCTTCAATATCCCGTAAGCCCTCCTCGGCCAGGCAAACATTCAACAACCCCTGAATCTGGGCCACAATTGCCTCCTGGGACTCGCCCGGCACGTTGCGGTAATCCAGGGTCAAATAGACCTCGCTGGGGATTACATTGGCGCTGGTCTGGTCGGTGGCATAAAGCGTGGGGGCAAGGGTAGCGGCGCCCAAAGCCTCATCATGCGCCATCACCAGGGTAGGGAGTTGGCTTAAAAAAGCGGCCGCGCCATAGTGAGGGTTGATGGCCAGGGAGGGGGCGCTGGCGTGAGCCGAACGTCCCTTAAAGGTAACCACCAGGCCCACCCGGCCGCGATGTCCCCGCCGCAGAACGTTGCGGCTAGGCTCGCCACAGATGGCAGCCTGTGCGCCAAGTTGCGAGGCCAGATACTGCGTGCCCAACCCACCGATTTCTTCCATCACGGCCACGGTCATCAAGATATCGCCGGGGGGGGTTAAGCCCAGTTGTTTGAACAGGCTGACCGCGTAAATCATGCAAGCCAGCGGCCCCTTCATATCTACCGCAGCGCGGCCCCATAGTTCATCCCCCACAATCAGGCCCTCAAAAGGTGGATAGGGCCAATCGGCGGCCGGCCCAGAATCTACGTGATCCATGTGGCCGTTGAGCATGATAACCGGCCCAGGGCCGCCGTTAATTTTACCAATCACGTTGCCGGCCTGGTCTACCCAAACTTCATCATAAGCCAGATTAAACATCTCGCGGGTAATCACCTGGGCCACATCATGTTCCTGGCCGGGCAAACTGGGGATGCGGATTAATTGTTGCGCAAAATCTACCAGAGCCGCCTGGCGTTCCCCGGCGGCAAGACGAATAGTTTCTAAAATTGGGGTCATCTTAAAATCCTGTTACGTGTCCTGGAGATAATAAAGTAAGCTTCAGGGGCAAGGCGCTTTGTCCGGGCCAAAACTGCCAATCTGGCCAAAGTTAAAGGGCCTTGCCCCGGTTGAGTCGTCTTTAAAAAAAAGCAGTGCACCCTCCAGGGCAACACTGCTTAACATACTAACTGAGCAAAATACATCAAACTTTTACAGGTTGGTTGAGGGCTTGTTTCAAATTTTCTATCCCAGGGAAAGGCCCATCTTTATGAGAGAGGATGACCGTAGCCACGTTCATGAAGGGGACTTTGATTTGAGCCCCTTCATCCCCACTGCGGCGCACGTATCCCGCTTCCCGGTCGTGGATTGGATAGAAGTAGATCATAGCCTGGTTAAGGCGCTCTTCAATATGGTGGGCCAATTGTGAAACTTTATGCGGAATGGTAACAATGATGAATACCCCCTCACCCGGATGCCCGATAAAATCATCCATGCTACCCAGTTCGTCAACAGCGCTGGTCAAGGTTAAGGTAATGGCTCGCAGAACATCGTCTCGAGCCACAAAGCCATAGATTTCATTGAATTTATCCAAGCCCCGGATATTGACGGCTAAAACGGCCCATTCTGGCCGTTCTAACATCATCCCGAGGCGATCATCGGTTGCTTTTTCACCCGGCAGGCCGGTGACCGGGTTGTTTTGGCTGCCGGCGCGGCGCAGCGCATTGCGGACACGCAGGCGTAGCTCTTGCACATCAAAGGGTTTGGTAATGTAATCAATAGCGCCCAATTTTAGGCCGGCAATCCGGTCATCACGTCCCCGGCGTTCTGTAATAAATATAACCGGCAGACGGCTGGTGCGCACGTCATCTTGAAGCTGTTGGCCTACTGAGAACCCATCCAGGTCCGGCAGGCGCACATCTAATAAGATGAGGTTGGGGGAGTCAACCCGGCATTTATCAAGCCCTTCCCGCCCATTGGCGGCGGTGAGTACCCGGTACCCTTGTGCTTCAAAATAGACCCGGAGCATTTCAGAAGTATCCTGGTCGTCTTCAATAATCAACAGGGTATGTTTCATAGGTGGGCTGTTCCTACTGGGCAGGTATCTATTTTAGTAGCCTACCCGGCTGGTAACCGGTTAGTTAGTTGAGGGGTTCCTTGTAGATGTAGAAGACACAGAATTCGTCACCGGACGCATGGCATTGGACTTCTTCAACCCTAAAGTCTTTGCCGCCGCTCACCCAGCGCAAGCCTTCTTGCAAAATACCAACCGCTCCATAGCAGATAGGCTTTTCACTGGTTCGACCCCAGCAAACGGGGCAGCGCCGGATGGTATAGACAAAGTGATCATCAGCTTCTTCAACATCGCTGATCTGGTCACTAAATTTGGTAAAGGTTTCGGCCATAGCTTTGAGGCCCACCTTCACTTTGGTACCCAAGGGAATCACCTTAAAGGCCAATTCGCTGGCGCCAATCACCGAACCAAATTCGCTCAAGCCCTGGGCAAAAGAGGCTCGACCAGCCCGCAAAGCCAGTCCTCGCCCGCCACGAGGCCCATACATTTCTTCAATTGCCGCGCCAATAGCGCCAAAATCAGAAAAATCAAATTCGCGGGCCAAGTTGTTGGGAGGGTAGTTACCAATTAATTCTGGAACTTTGGCCAGGTTTAAAACGGCTTTAATACCGTTGGTCCCCATAACCTCTTCCATAGCCATCAGGTAAATACGTCCAATTTTGTTAGGATAATAGAACCCGCTTTTGTCTCTGGCCACTTGTGTTTACCTCCGGGGATTAGTTTGATGATGAGGTGAAGAACTTCCCACTCAGGTTTTATGATACAAAAGATAGTTAAGTATACCCCAAGCTATTGAAAAATGTCAACTGGTCATCAAGTTTAAGAATTAGAAGGGATATCTGGTGAAGCGTATCAGCAATCACCTAAATTCAGGCAAACATGGCCTCAAACGTTTGGGCATCTAGCGTCTCTTCTTTTAGTAAACGCTGCGCGATTTCTTCTAATTTGGCTTTGTGGGTCTGCAAAAGTTCTTTGGCGCTTTTATAGGCGGTTTCAACAATCCGGCGCACTTCATGATCAATTTGGCGAGCAATTTCCTCACTGTAATTGCGTTGTTCGCCAATTTCTTTGCCTAAAAAGACCAGCTCATCTTTTTCGCCAAAGATCAGGGGGCCTAATTTTTCGCTCATGCCGTACTGAGTCACCATGGCCCGCGCCATTTTGGTAGCTCGATCCAAATCATTGCTGGCCCCGGTGGTAATTTCATCAAAAATGATTTCCTCAGCCACTCTCCCACCCATGAGCGCCGTCAAATCTGCTTCAAACTTATTCCGGTTAGTAACATAACGATCATCCACCGGCAGCGGCAGCACATACCCACCGGCCATCCCTCTGGAGACAATGCTGATTTTATGAACCGGATCACACTGGGGAGTCAATTTCATGACCAGGGCATGCCCCGCTTCATGGTAAGCAATAACTCTGCGCTCTTTTTCGGGGATAATCCGGCTTTTGCGTTCAGGGCCGGCCATGACTTTTTCAATAGCTTCCTGAAATTCTAGCATGCTGATCTGTTTTTTGTTGCGACGCGCCGCCAGGATAGCGGCCTCATTGACCAGATTCTCGATGTCGGCGCCCACAAAGCCGGGGGTTTGCTTGGCTATTACCTGCAAATCCACATTGCTGGCCAGGGGTTTACCACGCACATGAATGTTGAGCACCTGCTCCCGGCCTTTCCGGTCTGGCCGGTCGAGCACCACCCGGCGATCAAAGCGGCCAGGGCGCAGCAAAGCCGGATCAAGGATGTCGGGCCGGTTGGTAGCGGCCACCACAATCACATTGGTATCGGTGTCAAAACCGTCCATCTCTACCAGGATTTGGTTGAGCGTTTGCTCGCGCTCATCATGGCTGCCCCCCAAGCCCGCCCCACGATGCCGGCCTACGGCGTCAATCTCATCCATGAAGATGATACAAGGGCTGTTGCGTTTGGCCTGTTCAAACAAATCTCGCACCCGGCTGGCCCCGACGCCCACAAACATTTCCACAAATTCGGAGCCGGAGATGCTGAAGAAAGGTACGCCGGCTTCGCCGGAGATGGCCTTGGCCGTCAAGGTTTTGCCACAGCCGGGCGGGCCAACCATTAGCACCCCTTTGGGGATGCGCGCCCCCAGCGAAATGAATTTTTCCGGCTCTCGCAAAAACTCGACAATTTCAGCCAGCTCTTGCCGGGCCTCGTCCACCCCGGCCACATCATCAAAAGTGACCGTCGGTTTATCGCCGGTAAACATCCTGGCCCGGCTTTTGCCAAAGTTGAGGGCTTGATTCCCGGCCCCTTGCGCCTGGCGCAGGATGAAAAAGAAGAAACCGCCAATGAGCACCAGGGGCAGAATGGTGCTGACTGCCGTTAGCCAGCCATCCCAGCCGCGCGGCGCTACTCTGACTTCGATTTTTGTTAAAGCTTCTCGACTCACCCCTAGGGTGCTCAGGGTTTCAATAATCCCGGCGTCCGGTTCTTTATTAGAAATCACCTCTGAGCCGTCCTTGAGCTTGATATTCAGTTCATTTTGATCCACCGTAATGGATTTAATTTCACCCTGATTAGCCAACTCGGCCACTCGGGTCAGGTTGACCGTCTCGTTAGATTCGGCACGCAGCACAAAAATGGCGTAGATAAAAGCCAAAACGATAAGAATCAGCACCGCATATAATGCACGCGACCACTTCATAATTAATTACTCTTCCCTCAATTGAATGAACTCGACAGAACAAACTATACCACGCGCCCCAGTCTGAGTCAAGGCTAAGTGCGATGCCCTTATCACGGGCAGTGTTCTCAAAATACGGCGCTCTCATTCCGGCGGCGCGCTTGGTTTGGGATAGGCAGCCGGTGGTGGTGGATAAGGTGGCGCCGGGGGCGGCGCGGCCGGCCCGGCCGCCGCTTGAGGCGACTCTCGGCGGCGTGGTAAGCTGATAATTTTTGTCCCTCCCACCCCCAGCAAAGCTCCCAAACAGCCGGGCTTGGTATTAATCGCCTTAATATCAGGTATTTCTATGGAATGAGCCACGTTGAGCGCCTGGGCGGCCATTTGCTGCGCCGCCGCAATTTTAGAGTCAAGTTCCTTGCGCAAAGCTTCGCGCCGCCATTCCTCTTCTTGACGATACTGGGCGGTGCTCCGCTCCAAATCTAAAACACGCTCTCGCAGGCGGTTATTCTCTTCCTTTAAATTGAAATTATCTTGAATTAATACCCCCAACAACTCACGGTTGGCGGCGTGGCTGTTCAAAATACTTTTTTGGCTGTCAGACAGGGCCATCAAAGTGTTGGTCAAAAACGAGATGGTGGCTGCCTCCGGCCCGTTGCTGGCCACCAAAGCCGTCTGGTCCTCGGTTTGGGTTAGAGGCGCATCAAGCGGTGAGGGTACGCCATCCAATTCCTCGCTAGCGGCCTGAGGCGATTCAACCTGGACAAAGTGAGGCTCACTTAAGCGGCTGGCTAAATGCTCCCGTACCTGCTCGTAACTCAGCCCCTGGTCTAACAACTCCTTGACGGCGCTTAAGATGCCAACCTCGCGGTCGGTGTAACGCCGGGGACTTTTACCTGAATCAGGGTTAAGATATTCGGCAAATTCATCTGACCAGTCACGCAGCGTAGCCGGAGATATCCCTAATCCTTTAGCCACCGCCTGCAAGGGACGATAATTAGTTTGATGACTCATGAGCGACTCACCGGTAGAGTTCAATCCTCATCCACCACCCGGTAGGTGGTATCAACGGCTTCGTCATCAGGCTGGCCGCCCCCAAACTCAAGCTGATTTTTGTAGTACGTTACCAGGTTGGGAGGGCAGGCTTTAATAAACAGAGAAATAGCCAGCAAGATAATCCCCAAATCATCCAATTGACCTAATCCTAAAGCAACATCCGGGATGAAATCCAGGGGCGAAATGAGGTACAGCAGCGACAAAGGCACAATTAATTTAGCCCATAGAGGCACACGGCTATCTTGCATGAGCAGCCAAACCAACCTCAACTGCTGCAACAGGCCGCTTAAAAAGCCTAAATTTTTGCTCCAATCTAAGTGCGCCGGTTTTTGCTCAGTCATCGCTAACCTCCTTAAAACAAGCAACCTCAGCAGATCACAACGGCATCCCTTTGCCGCCCGCTGGCTCAAGCCAAAATTTGGCTCCACTAATAAATATTTTAAATTATAGACTCGACTCCCCATTAAAGCAATTGGTTCTGTTTGCTTGGGCTTGTAGAGGTCTGGCCTCACATTTATAATAATCGTATGAAAACGCTCTACCAATCGCTTTTGGATTATGAGCCGGCCTTGCTCAAGGGTATTGCCGCCAGCCGAGCCATTCCCCTGGCCATGGCAAACCAGGCTCAAATCATCCAACGGCTGGTTGAGGCGCTCCTTTCTCCGGCCGCCCTGGCCATTGTTTTGGCCGAGCTATCAAACGAGGAAAGAGCCGCGTTGCAGCTCCTGGTAAACCATGGCGGGAAAATCGAGGCCGCCCGTTTTGCCCGTGATTACGGCCACATTCGGCCAATGGGGCCGGCCCGCCTGGAGCGAGAACAGCCCTGGCGTCAGCCGGTCAACCCCGCCGAATCGCTCTGGTACAAGGGGCTAATCTACAAAGCCTTCCAGTTGACCCCGGAGGGTAATCTGGAAATGGTTTACATCCCTGGCGACATGCTGCCCTTGATGCAGTTATCACCCCCAGCCCCCGCCTCGACGCCGCCCGGTTTAGACCGGCTGCAGGTGGCTTTAGCCCCGGCTCCCCAGTTTAGCCGCAGCGGCGAGGGCCGCCTCCGGGAGAATCTCTTCAGTGTGCTGGTCTATCTGCAAATTACCCCGGTACGCCTGGAAAAAACACCCAAAACCGGCCTGGCCGTTTACCCTTATCTATCCCCCAAAGATAGACGAGCCTTGCTTGAAGTTTTGCTGCCCGGCCCGGCCCCGGAAGCGGAATTGGAATTTTTGCTGCATCTGGGCCAGCGGGCCGGTTTCTTAACCATAAAACACGGACGGTTCAAGCCGGAGCGAGACCCCACGCGGGCCTGGTTACAGAGCCACCCCCAGGCGCAGGTGCAACAGTTGCAAAACACCTGGCGGGCGGATCCAGGCTGGAACGAGTTGTGGCATACCCCCGGCCTGGCCCCCCAACCCACCGGCTGGGAAAACAGCCCGCTGCGAGCGCGCAGCAAAATTTTAGACTATCTGGCTCAGGCCGCCGCCTCTACCGAGGAGTGGCTCTCCCTCAGCGACTTTATCGCCGCCATCAAACGCACCGAGCCTGACTTCCAACGTCCAGACGGCAATTATGAGAGCTGGTACATCTACACCCCGCAAGGCCAGCCCTTAATGGGCTTTGCTCACTGGGATGACGTGGAGGGTGCGCTGATTCGCTACCTCATCACCCATATTTTGTGGTGGCTGGGTGTGGTGGAATTGGGTGCGGCCGCGGCAAGCGATCCGCCGGCCGCTTTTCGGATTACCCCGTCGGGCCGGCGCTTTTTGCACAACCAAACAGAACCGGCAGCCGCCGAGTCAAAAATACCGCTGCTGCGGGTGGATACCAATTTTTATGCCGTAGTGCCGGCCCGCGCCAGCCTGTATGACCGGTTTCAGTTAGCCCGTTTTGCCCAGCTTGAACGGCGAGAGCCGGAGCGGGCCGTTTACCGGATTAGCCAGGCCAGCGTCAGCCGCGCTCTCAAAAATGGGGTCGCCGCCGACCAGATTACCACTTTTCTGGCCCGCGCCACTCACAACCAAACCCCGCTCAAAGTTATCGAAACCGTGCTGGCCTGGGGCGCTCGCCAGAACACCGCCAGGCTTGAGCCGGTCACCCTGCTGCGCCTGAGCCAGCCGGAATTATTAACAGAACTGCGCCAGCATCCAAGCCTGGGCCGTTGCCTGGGCGAGGTCATCAACCCTACCACCATTGTGATTCCCGCCGACAAAGTGGCCGAGGTGCGGCGGCTCCTGACCGAATTGGGATACCTCGAATAGGGTCAGGTATTTTGGCGTCAAGCGTTCGAGCGTCAAGTTTTACGTATTGTCCTTGACGCCTGCCCCCCTCTCAGCCCCAGGTTTGCGGGGTGGCTAACTCAACGCTGTTGCCGGCCGGGTCTCGAAAATAGATAGAAAAGCCGCCCGAAGGCCAATTAATCTCCGTTTCAATGGGGATGTTATGTTGGCGCAAATGTTCGCGCCAGGCGGAAATATCCACCGGCCGCATGGCAAAGGAGACATGGCCTGGCCCGTGCGCGCCGTGGGTTGGTACGGGTATTTCGCCTTCGGGCCGGCTGGTGCGGGCCGGATTGAATAATAGAAAAACGCCCGGCCCACAGCGAAAAAACACATGCCGCCCTTTGACTCGTGAAAAAACGGTCAGACCCAAAACCTGGCTGTAGAATTGTTCTGCCGCCTCCAGGTTATCTACATACAAACAAGTTTCCAGGATTTGTTCAACTTGCATGGCTAACTCCTTTAGCTGCCTATTTCTTAATGAATCCAAATTCTGGAGTGCTAAAGCTACGCTTTGGCGCTCCTGGAACGGAAATTGTGGGCCTGCTGATTCTATGTGTGTATTCTGAGCAAGCAAGTCAGCCCACCGGGGCTACAGATTATTGTCTGTCACGCAAAACCAGGTATCAATTCTTACGCTTTCTTTACACACCCGGTTTCATGTGGTATACTGTTAACTACCTTACATAATAGCTCTTTTCAGGTCAAAAAATTTTGGTTGAGGTTTTTCTGTATGATTGATTTGGCTGCCGCCTTGCAAGAAAAATCGGCGGCTGCACGCTGGCAAGCCCTAACAAAATTAGAGCGGGCAAATGGCTTCAAACTATCAGATGCCTCTACCCTCTCGGCCTTGACCGGCGCCCTGGCCGACGAGCATCCTTTTGTGCGCTGGCAGGCCGGACTCGCCCTGGCCGGCCAAACGCCCGGTCGCCAGAAACTATTAGAAGTATTAAAAAATTACCCTTCCCTGCCCCCCGAACTTCCCGCCCCCCCTCAAACACACCCGCCTGATGTGGCCTGCGCCGCCGCAGTAGATGCTCTGGCAGCCCACAAATCAAGTGAACTAAAAGGTTACTTACCGGCCTTACTGGAACGGGGCAATTCCCTTTTGCGCCAAAGCGCCGCTGAAGCCTTAACCCGGCAAGGCTTGGCCGAAGCTGCGCCGCAGCTAAAGGCAGCCTTAAACGACCCTGACCCCTGGGTGCGCCGGGCCGCAGCCCTGGCCCTGGGACATTTAGGCGATGTTAATGCCGCCGCCGTTCTGGTACCATGCCTCAAGGATAAAGCAGTGCTGGTGCGGCGCAGCGCGGCCTATGCTTTGGGAGCCTTAAAAGCAGAAACAGCCGTGCCTGCTTTGAAGATTTCTTTAACCGATCGTGATGCCCAGGTGCGGCGAAATGCGGCCTGGGCCTTAGGACGCATGCGCCAGCCCGCCGCAGTCGCAGACCTGACCCGCCTGCTGGCAGACCCAGATTTAGAGGGCCAGGTAGCCCAAACGGCCAGAGAAGCGATTGCCACCCTGAACCAATCGCCCTGGCAGCAACTTTTATCATTTTTTGGGAAACGTTTTAGCCGCGTTTAAGGTAGGTCAATGGACCAAAACCTGTTTATCGAAAAACTTGTCGCTAAACTTACCCGGTTAGGTTTGACAGGCCCGGCCCTTCTGCTGCTAGAAGCCC
>CAZDMM010000016.1:0-14315 GCA_964505845.1 uncultured Caldilineaceae bacterium | reverse complement strand
TGATTGACCTGCTGGCCGACCCCCGACAACTGGAGCAGTGTCTTACCCGCCTGGAGCAGAACACCCGGCCGCACGGCCCCGGCCTGGCCCAGCCTGGCCTTAACCCAAGCAAGGAGATTGACCCGTGACCCCAGAGCTTGTAGTGCGAGGGGCGTTAGTGTTTCTGCTCATCTTTATAGCCGCCATATACTTCTTTACCCTACGGGTGAGGAGCGGCAGAGTGCCGGCCCTGCGCCGCATCCAGGCCTTTGAAATGTTAAAAAGTTGGCCGGGGCGGGCCGTCGAAGCCGGGCGAGAGGTGCATCTTTCTTTAGGGGTGGGCAGCGTGGTTAACGAGACCACTGCCGACAGCCTGGCCGGGCTGGCCGTGCTCAACTATCTGGCTGAACAGGCTGCGGCTACGGGCGCTTCGCCGGTCGTTTCTATGGCCGACCCAACCGTGATGTTGTTTGCGCAGAATGTTTTGCGGGCTGCCCACGCCAACAACAGCGAGCGGGCCGAGGAGGCTTACCGCAACATCCGCTGGATGGCGCCTCAACCGGCCGCTTATGCCGCCGGGGTGATGAACCTGCTTAACCATGACCGGGTAGAAGCCAACGTCATGTTAGGCAACTTTGGGGATGAATATCTGCTTATGGGTGAAACGGCCGCCCAACAAGGCATAGCCCACATCGGCGGAACCAGCAACCCCAACGCCTTGCCTTTTATTTACGCCTCGGCGCAAGAAACATTACTGGGTGAAGAGATTTACGCCGCCGGGGCTTACCTGCAAAAACGCCCGGGACACCTGGGCAGCCTGGCCGCCCAAGATTTGATGCGCTGGTTAATTGCCCTGCTAATTTTAGGGGGCATTATTTTGGCTTCGGTGAAATAGCAACATGCTGATCCGCATTGGGCGCGTTTTAGCCACTGTCGTTGCCATTGTGGTGGGGTTATTTGTGCTGGCTGATTATGTTGTGTCTGCCTGGGTTAAAAATGGCGGAGGCAGTGATTGGAGCAGTTTCACGGCGGCGGTGAGCGGAGTAGGTTATTTTTTGGTTAGTTGGGCCGCTATCGTGACCGCCTTTGCCCTTTTTTTAGGCTTTGCCAATGTGGTCAGCGTGCATTGGGGCCGCATCCAGGCTAAAAAGTCGGGATTCCTTTACAGTGTGGTGCTGTTGTTAGCTCTGTTTGGCACCCTGGCCGTCGGCCTGGGCAGCGGGCCAGGCGCAGCCAGCACTCAGTTTATTTTTAACTACATCTTGCAGCCACTCGAAGCTACTTTTTTTGCCCTGCTAGCCCTTTTTATGGCCACCGCCGCCTTCCGGGCTTTTAGAGTACGCAACCTGGAAACCTTCTTTTTTGTGCTTTTTGCGGTGATTGTTTTGTTGGGACAGGTGCCTGTCAGTATTTATCTCTGGCCGGAATTCCCGGTCATCAAAGACTGGATTTTAAATGTGCCGACTCTGGCCGGCATCAAGGGCATCCTGTTGGGCGTAGCCCTGGGAGTTACGGCTACCGGCTTGCGGGTGCTGATAGGCATTGATCGTCCTTACACAGACTAAGGCCAAAAGTTTATTTGGCCACAATGGTTAAATTATGAGTACAGAAAATCTTCCCAAAAAACCAACCACGACCAGCCATCTCAAGAAATTGAACACCGGCCGCATGCCGCCGCCAGCGGCTGCCCCCTCAGAAAATATTGTTGAACAAGTCCCTGCCTGGCTAAAGCAGCTTTTAACAAAATATGGTGAAAGGGAAGGCCGGCTGGTTGGGTTGGGTGAAGGTTACAGCGCCCCCACCGCAGAGGCGTCTGAGGCAGAGGCGGAGGATGAAGCCGGTCTCTCGGCGTTATTAGCCCAAATGGCCGAAGAAGGCGTGCCCTCCACTGGCCCTGCCCGTAGTTCAACCTCGGTTGAGTGGGGCGGTTACCGGGCCGAGCCTGGACCCGAACCGCCGGCTATGGATGATTTGCTCTCTGCATTGGGCGCCGAAGCGCCGGCCGCCCAGCCGGCCCCCGATTGGTTAACCGATATGCAGCCCGAAACCTATCGGCCGGAGCCGGATTTTCCCCAGGCCGGCGCAGCCGCCCCAGAGTGGCTGAATGACATCATCCAGCAAGAAGAGGACATGCCGGCCCCGCTTCAGAGTGCGCCGGAGTCTCAAGATGTGCCAGATTGGCTCATCGGCGCCCTGGATACCCCGGCCGCGCCGGCCACACCGCCGCCCCCGGCCGCCCCGCCTCAAACGCGAGAGCAGGATTTTGATGTGCCCGATTGGCTGAACGATGCCCTCAATGTTCCCGGCAGCAGTGCAGGCCACACCCCAACCCCTCCGCCTACCCCTGCCCTGGACATTCCCGACTGGTTGGTTGAAAAATCGGTTGAGCCGCCCGCGCCGCAAAGCCCCCATCCCCCAACCTCGCCAGCCCCTGATGATTATCAAGCGGCCATTGAAGTCCCTGATTGGCTGGAGAGCATTGCCTCTCCCTCGCCCAAACAGCCGGCCACGCCTGACCGTGACGAGAGCGAGTCAACTATTGAAGTGCCGGATTGGTTGGCCAACATCGCCCCCCCATCCACCGGTCAAACTGGGCCGGGCAGCCCTTCTGATTGGGCTTCTCAAGCTGACGCAGGCCAGGAGTTGCCCTCACTTGACTGGCTCTTTCAAGGTGAGGATGCAGAGCTAGAACCGGCTCCGACCGGTCAGGCTGCGCCCGCCCAATCAGATTGGTTGTTCAACCTGCCCAATGAGCTGCCTTCTGACGCTTTGGCCGACTCCACCGGGATGCCGGATTGGCTGGCGGAACTGCCCGGAGCCGAGTCCGGGACTGGAGAACTGCCCGATTGGCTCAAAGAGACTCCCCTGCCTTCACCCGAGTCTACCAGCGACGATTGGCTGGCCGAGCTAAACCTATCGGCCGACCAGCCGGGCGCGTCTTCTTCCTCTCTGGCCGCCCTGGATTTTGCCGATGATGACCTCTCGCCCTGGTCAGACAAGGCTGAGACGGCCCCTACCCCGGTTCCACCGCCGGCGGAGGCCAAACCGGCCTCCCGCTACAAGCGGCTCAAACCACTTGAGCCGGGTGGGCCGCCGGACCGTCCGGCTGAGGGAGCCCCTGCCGGGGTCGAAACTGACCAGGATGCTACCCCCCTGCCGGAGTGGGCCGCCCGGTTAGCCGCCCCGGATGCGCCCACCGAAACCGAGACCACGCCGCCGCCCCAGTGGGCGCAAGGGTTGGTTCCCGCCGATTTAGCGGCGGTTGAGCCGCCTGCCGCAGCATCGCCGCAAGCTGTTCAGCCGCCCACGCCGGTTGAAGCTGAGGTGGACGATTCTTTGGAGTGGCTCTCTCCCGCCCCAGAGCCGGCCGGTACAAGCGCCGCAGAGCCAAGTGATTGGTTGAGCGCCTTTGCCAGCGATGCCGATTTAAGCCCTGACTGGTCAGCCGACGCTGCCGAGACCGGCCCCGGCGATTGGCTTGCGCCGGAACGTGAGGCTGAAGAGGCTGATCTCTTAGCCCAGCGGTTAGATTGGTTCACCCAGGGCAGCTCGGAACAGGCCGCCGAACCGTCAGAAATGCCCGCGCCCACGCTGGAGCCGCCGGCTGCCTCCACCCCGGCCGAACCCCAATTGGATGACCTGGGCTGGCTGCGCGATTTACCTTCACCCGCTGGCCTGGCAGAACCGGCCAGCCCCTCCGCCGAAGCTGCTGCGGCTCAAACTGAAGCAGAAGTCCCCCCCTGGCTGGCCGATATAACCGGCGAAACGCCCGGCGCCACCCCTGAAGCCGAAGAAATAGCATACCCCGCCTGGCTAACCGAGTCGGCCGTTGAATCGCCTGGCGAACCCGCAGCCCAGGCTGACGAGGAGACCAATATACCTTCCTGGCTGATGGGACTGTCTACTTCCGAGGCCGAGACTTCAACCTGGTTGGAGCAGGCCGATGAGACGATGGCCGCCCAGGAAACGCCCGGCTGGTTGGCCAGCCCCGCCCCCGAACCCGACTCAGAGCTTCCTGTCTGGTTAGCCGAATTGGGCAGCGAAACCTCAACCGCGCCCGCCTGGTCGCCTGGCCCGGAGCCAACCCCACCGGTTGAACCTGAAGCCTCGACCGAAAACCTGGATTGGCTCACCGAGGTCGCCGCCCCGCCCCTTGAAACCCCCGCTGCGGAAACCGACGTCCCGGCCTGGTTGTCCAGCCTGGCCGCTGTCCCTGCCGAAGCGGACATCGAAGCCGAGGCCGGTGCGCCGGCCTGGTTGTCCGCCGCACCGGAGGCCCCTGCCGCCGAAACTTTTGCAGCCGCCCCAGATGAAGCCGAGCCTTTAGAAATTCCTGACTGGCTTACGGCCCTTTCTACCGATGTCTCGCCGCCCCAGGAGGCTGAAACAGAAGCCGAAACTCCGCCCTGGTTAACCGAATTAACAGCGGGGACTGAACCCGAAACTGGCCCGGTCGGCGCCGGTGAACCCCTGGCCTGGTTAACTAAGGATACCGCCGGCCCGGAAGCTGAGGCCGACCTTGATACACCGGCGTGGCTGGCCGAGTTAACCCCGGCGGAGGTGGCCCCCTCCACCCTGACCGGGTCGGCTGAGGCGGAGGCAGAGGTTCCTTCCTGGCTGGATGAACTACGTGAGACTACTTCCGGCCGCACCCCAGAAGAGCCAGGCGAAGCACCGTCCTGGCTAAACGAGCTGCCCGAGGTCTCTGCCCTGGAATCCGCCGCCGAAGCCGAAACACCTTCCTGGCTGGCCGAATTACCGGCCGAGTCAGAGGCGCTGGCTCAAGCCGCCCCTACCTCGACGGCTGAGGCCGATATACCGTCCTGGCTGTTAGAATTATCCGGCCCGCCGGCTGCGGCAGCCGCACCGGAGCCGGAGGCTGAAGCTCCTTCCTGGTTAAGCGAACTGCCGCCTGTTGAGGAAGAAACACCCCCCTGGTTGGCCGAATTGGCCGAAGCAGCCGCTCCTGCACCCCAGGCGGAAGAGACGCCCGATTGGCTGGCCGAGTTGGACGATACATCCCTTGAGGCTGAGGCAGAAGCGCCGGCCTGGCCGGCTGGCTCGATTGAGGCAACTCCTGCACCGGCTTCAGAACCGCCGGCTGCTGAACCGGTTCCGCAAGAGGTTGAACTGGAATTAGAAACGCCCGACTGGTTAGCCGCCGTGTCCCAACCTCCGGCGGTCGAGACCACCCAGGCAGAGCCGGCAACTCCCACCTGGTTTACCCAACCCGCCGAAACTTCGGCGGCCATAACCCCCTCGCCGGACGAAGAGGAACTGGAAACTCCCACCTGGCTCTGGGATCTACCCCCGGAGAAAAGAGAGCTGCTGGAGACAGACTTGCCGGAGACGGCGGCAGAGGTGGAAACATTCCTCTGGCAGCCTGAGCCGCTTTTGAACGACAGGCTCACGCCGCTCCCAGAAACACCACCGGCTGCTTTACCCGCAGCCCCGGCCTGGCCAGAAGATTTGAGCATCGCCCCCTCCGCAGCCAAAGCGCCTGCGGCTGAACCGGAAGAGGAACTGGTCATCCCTGACTGGTTGGGCAAAGCTTCCGCAGAGGCTCAGGCTGAGGCCACGTCAGAGCCAGAAACTCCAGACTGGCTAACCGAACTGGTGGAAACAGCGCCGCCCGAAATCGCCCCGCCGCCCCCGGCAGTTGAGCCTGATGTGCCGGCCTGGCTGAGTGAATTACCCCAGGCCCCGGCTCTGGAGGAGCAGGCGCCGCCTGAGGAGCTGGCCGGGCCGGCCTGGTTGGCCGAGTTGGAAGAACCGGCCGCGGTAGAAGCAGCCCCAGAAGCCGAAGTAACGCCGGATATGCCCGCCTGGCTAACCGACCTGCGCGCTGCCCAGGCCGCCGCCCTTGAAACTGAGGCTGAAGCTCCTGCCTGGCTGGCGGATCAAGCCGAGAGCGCTGCGCTTGAAATAGCCCCTGCCGCCGAGCCGGAGCCAGGCCAGGAAATGCCGGCCTGGTTAGCGGAGTTGTCGGCAGAACCCGCCGCAGCCGCCCCCGCCGCTGAACCGGCCGAAGAGCTGGTCATGCCCTCCTGGCTGACCCAATCATTAGAAACCCCGGAGGCGGAACCGGTTGAGGCAGCAGCAGAACCGGAAGAGGAATTGGTAATCCCGGCCTGGCTGGGCAAAACTGCCGCCGCTATGCCGCCAGAAACACCGGCCGGAGCGGAAACCCCGCTGCCCGAATTAGCGCAGACGCCCCCTGTCCAGGCAGAAGAGCCGGCCATCCCCGCCTGGTTAGCCGAGCTGCCCGAAGCGGCTACGACTGAAGCAGAAACTGGGGCTGCCTCTGAAACGCCGGCCTGGTTAGCCGACCTGGCCACCGAGGCGGAAACGACGCCCACCCCTGTCGAGGCGATTGAACCAGCCCAGGCTGAAGAGACGCCGGCCAGTCCAGCCTGGCTGCCCGGTTTGGACGGCGCTCCACAGTGGCCCCGGGAAGACCGGCCGGAGGCTGAGGCTATCGCCGATAATTTCCTGGCCTTTGAAGAGGAGCCGGAAGCGCCGGATTGGCTCAAAGATGAGCCGGTCAGCCCGTTACCTTCGGCTGCGCCGGGACGACCCAAAACAGGGCCGCTGCAATTGCCCGGCGAAGCCAAACCTGCCTCTTCGGTCGAGCGGATGTCGGAATGGCTGCGCAATTTACAGCCGGTTGAAACTCCCGTGGAAAGCCCAGAGGTTGAACCGACTGAAACCACCGGCATGTTGACCGGGTTAGCGCCCCTGCTGCCGGCCGAAAAAATTGGCCCGGTTACTCCCAGCCTCAGCCCGCCAGCTACCGCCGCCACCGCCGAATCTGACGCCGTGTTAGAAGCGGCGCAGCACTTCTATACCATCGCCACCCAGCCTCCGCAGCCCGCCGCCTTACCCGAACTGCCCGCCAGGCGTGAAGGTTTGATTCGCTGCTGGCTGCGCGCCTTATTTCACCTGGTCTTTGTAGCCCTGGTTGCCCTGCCGCTCATCCCCGGCCTGCAAAAAACTGTGAGCGGGCAAAACGTGCCCTGGACTGAACCGGCCGGCGAGTTGAGCGCCGTGTTAGACCGGCAGCGGCGCGAGTTAACCAGCGCCCAACTGGGCGTTATTGACTTGCAGCAGCCCGGCTCGGTTGCCCTGGTATCGTGGGATTTCAGCCCGGCCACCCAGGGAGAAATGGAGCCGCTGGCCGAAGCGGTTATTTCTCGCCTGCGGGGACAGGGGATGCGCCTCATCTTTGTCAGCTTAGAACCGGAAGGCGCGGCCCTGGCCCAGCGCAGCCTGGAGCGCATCCTGGCTGAACGGAATGAAACTTATGGCGTTGATATGGTTAATCTGGGGTATGTGCCGGGGCAGGTGGCCGGTATCCGTGAGCTGGTAAGCGGACGCCGGTCGCTGGCTACCCTGGCTGACTTTAAAGAGGGTCTTACCTTTGGCGCAGCCGGACGGGCTAATTGGAATACCATCAACAACCTGGGACAGGTTAATGTGGTCATCACCCTGGCCGACAATCCGGCCACGGCCCGCTGGTGGATTGAGCAGATGGCCGCCGCCCCTCCTCCCGCTGCCGGCGAGCGTTACCTCCTGGCCGCTACCAGCGCCCTGGCCGATCCCCTGGTGCGGCCTTATCTGGACAGTGGGCAACTGAATGGCTTGCTTTCTGGCCTCAACGGGGCGGCGGCCATTGAGGCGGGGCGCAAAAACTTTGGCCCGGCCCGGCGCATGCTCGACAGCCAGAGCGTGGCCCATTTAGCTATGGTAATCCTGATTGCTGTCGGAACCATGGCCGGCTGGATGCCCGATCAAAAAGATCAAGTCTAAGCCTCGTGACTTCCGCATGTCACGCCAGCGTGAATGAGCGAAGCGAAGTGCAGAATCCCCTTCTACGCTGAAATAGGGTTTGTTATGGAAAGCATCGGTACGATTATTGCCGCTATTTTAACCTTGATGGTTTTCAGCTATATCATCGGCGACAACGTTCTTTTTAAGCTGGCTGCCCATATTTTTGTGGGAGTGGCGGTTGGCTACGCCATGATTATTATGTGGCACCAAGTTTTCTATCCGGCCTTGAATTCGGGCAATATCGTCAGTGTTTTGCCGGCGCTGATCCTGTGTGTGCTGCTCATCTTCAAAATTCGGCCTGCCCAGGGCGGCGTGACCAATGTTTTGGGGAGTCTGGCCCTGGCCTTTGTGTTGGGCGTTGGGGCAGCCCTGGCCATTGGGGGTGCTTTGTTTGGCACGCTGGCCCCGCAGGTGGCCTCGCTGGCTAACATCTCGCTTAATTTTGCCCATTACCCGGATACGGAAAATGAGGTCGGGCTGGTGCTGTGGCTTAATAATCTCATCATCTTTTTGGGCGCGCTGGGCACATTTTATTACTTTACTTTTGCCGTGCGCAGCAGCGGCTTTTTGGGCGGTCTGCGAGAAGGCTGGGTAAGGTTTTGGGCCGGGATGGGCCGGTTGATGATCATTTTTACCCTGGGCGCCTTGTTTGCCAACGCTTTCAGCTCGCGGGTGGCGCTGCTGATTGCCCGCCTGCAATTTTTATCTGGGCTTTTTGGGGGATGAACAGCATTCTGGCGATTGACTGCGGCAGCGCCACCACCACAGCGGCGCTAATTGAACAGGTTAACGGCAAATACCACCTGGCTGCGACGGGTCAAGCCCCCAGCACCTATGCTTTGCCCTGGCAAGATGTAACCGTAGGCATGCGCGAGGCGGTCCGCGTCATCGAAGCGGCGGTGAATCGCACCCTATTTAATTCCGGCGGCTGGCCGATTACCCCCCAAAATACCAATCGCCAGGGGGTGGATGCCGTGGTGATTGTCTCCAGCGCCGGGACGCCTTTAGCGGTGGCGCTGGCCGGTTTGATGAAAAACATAACGGTGGCCAGCGCCCGTCGAGCTGCCGCGGCCACTTATACCACCATCACCACTGAACTGGCGCTTGATAGCGATGCGCCCGCCGCCCCCGGTCTCCCTCCCTACAACCGGCTCACCCCCGAAGCTCACCTGCAAGCTTTGCAGCAGGGGTCGCCCGAAGCCATTATCCTGGTGGGCGGCGCCGACGGCGGCGCCATCCGGCCGGTAATTGAGATGGCCCAGCTCATCGCTATGGCCTTGTGCGCCTTTAATAACGGGGAGCGGCCTATCATTTTGTACGCCGGCAACATCGAAGCCAGGGCGCAGGTGGCCGAAATTCTTGGCCCGCTCACCACTTTACATGCTGTAGATAATGTGCGTCCCACCCTGGAGAGGGAGAATCTGGCAGCGGTACAGTTAGAGCTGGAATATCTGTATGCCCAGCGGCGCATGGGGCTGCTGCCGGGCTTTCAAAAGCTTGGCAATTGGTCGCAGCACCCTATCCTGCCGGCCAGCAGATCCTTTGAAAAAGTTATTGCCTACCTGGGCCAGCACAACAATTTAAATGTAATTGGAGCCGATGTTGGCAGCGGGGCGACGCTGGTCTCGCTGCAAACGCCGGAATACAGCAGTTCGGTTGTCCGCAGCGACGCCGGGGTGGGGCACACCCTGGCCTCGCTGCTAAAATTAGTGCCGTTAGAAAAGTTTCAGCGTTGGCTGCCTTTTGAACTGGCTCCCACCGAGCTAACCAACCGTCTTTACAACAAAATCCTGTATCCCAACACCATCCCCGAAACTGAAGAGGACCTCTTGATAGAGCAGGCCGTGGCGCGAGAGGCGCTGCGGCTGGTGATGGGCCAGGTGCGGGACGGCTGGTCTTTTCAACCCGGACTCGACGGGCATCCCCTGCATTGGAACTTGATGATTGGGGCCGGCAGCACCCTGACCAAAGCGCCACAGCCGGGTTATGCCGTTTTAACCCTGCTGGATGGGCTTGAACCCTGGGGCGTAACCAGCCTGGCCCTTGACTTGGCCGGCCTGGCCACGATGCTTGGCTCGCTGGCTATGGTGCAGCCGGTGGCGGCGGTAGAAGTGGCGGCTCGCCATGCCTTTTTTAACCTGGGCACGGTGATTGCGCCGGCCGGACACGGCCAGCCTGGCAAAACCGCCCTCAAAATTAAAGGCAATTATGCTAACGGCCAATCCACGGAAACCGAAATTCTCTATGGCTCGCTGCACGTCATTCCACTGCCGGCCGGCCAAAAAGCTACCCTAGAGATCAGGCCGGCCCGCTATTTTGATATCGGCCTGGGCCAGCCGGGACGCGGGGCTTTGATTGAGGTGGAAGGCGGGGCCATGGGGGTTATTGTAGATGCGCGAGGCCGCCCGCTTAAATTGCCGGCAGACGAGACTCAGCGGCAAACGCAATTGCAGCAGTGGTTGAGCCAGGTAGGAGTGGAGCGCAAGGAATAGATGATGCAGTGGTGTGAACGCACAATTAATGCTCAAACAAAAGTGGTTGTCAGGCGCATGCTGCCGGTTGCGGGTGAGGTGCTGGTGCAGCGAGGCCAACCGGTTGAAGCTCTCACCCCTGTGGCTAAAGCCGAAGTCCCCCGGCGCTATCATATTATTGATGTGGCTCGCCAGTTGGCCCGGCCCAAAGTGGATATGGCAGCCGTTATGCTTAAGGCCGCAGGCCAAACGGTAGAAGCCAATGAGGTGATTGCCCAGGCCGCCGGCGGCTTACCTTTTTTGCAGCGTAAGGTGCGCGCCCCCGTTGCCGGACAGATTACCACGGTCGGTTCGGGCTGGGTGCTGCTGCAAACAGAACGGGTAGAGGTTGACCTGCTGGCTTTTATTAATGGCCTGGTCTCCCGCATCATCCCCAACCGGGGGGTCATCATCGAAGCCAGCGGCGCCTTGATTGAAGCGGCCTGCGGTTTTGGCGGAGAGGCTTACGGCTTGCTCAAACGCATGGTTGATACCTCGGCCGATACCGTTGACCCGGAAAGCATCAACGACAGCCTCAAAAATTGCATTCTGCTGGCCGGGCGCACCGTTACCGCCGAAATCCTGGAGCGCGCCGAGGCAGCGGCGGTTAAGGGCCTGATTGTAGGCAGCATTGACGCCGACCTGCTCAAGCTTGACCCGCCCAGCCAGGTTAGGGTAGTAGCCACCGAAGGCTTTGGCGATATACCTATGTCTGACTATACTTTTGGCATTTTGGGTACTTTAGACAGCCGAGAAATCTCTATCCGGGGACATACCCCTCACATTTTAGCCGCTACCGGAACCGCACCTGAAGACTCCATGCCTGTCATCCTGGCTACCAGCAGCAAAGCCAGCAGTTTGGCCGCCCTTGCAGAAAAAGAAGCCAAACCTTCCCTGGCAGCCGGCAGCCGGGTGCGGGTGGTGCGCGGGCCTCACTTTGGGGCCAGCGGCGTCATCAAAGCTTTGCCTCCCAACCCATTGACCAATGCCGCCGGCCTGAGCGCGCCCGGCGCCCACGTCGTGCTCCCCAATGATTCTCCCGCTATCCCCCTGGCTAATTTAGAACAGATTGTTTGAGAATCAGCGAATGAGCGAATGGCGAATCATAACCGGATTCGCCATTCGCTCATTCGCCATTCTCTTTTAAGCATACACCCCAAAACCTAACCCCCTCAATTCCTTCACTTTCCTGAGTTCCTATTTTCTTACCTACCCCCCATATTTAGTAGTTAATCTCATCACATCCCCCTAAATATAGCATCTCAATTTGCCAAATTTTCAGCTTTGACATAAAATAAATAGAGATGGTTATTTGGCTCAAACCTATTACCACACTTCCAAGCACATTATCGAAGTTGTCGTCAAACACCAATAAAGTATGGCAATAGGGCTAGTTCAATCAAGGAGAGATTTATGATGATTGATGACCATGAAGAAGAGGAAGAAGAATCCGGCCAAAACAGGCTGTTTGTCACTTTAGCCGTAGCTTTAATTGGACTACTAGTGTTGGGCTTACTGGGGGTCGGCGCGGTCTTTATTATTCGTCAGAATATGGACCAGCAAACGGTAGCCCTGCAGCCTACGCCGACTCTCCTGATTAAACTGCCCAATCCTACCGCCACCTCAACCCCGCTGCCCAAGCCGCCCACCAATACCCCCATGCCGACGCCCACCAATACCCCAGTGTTGGTTCCCGGCAGCGCCCAGGAAGCGGCAGCCGGCAGCGGCAAGCCTCAGGCCGGAAGCACTTTACCGGCGCTAAAACCGGCCGCCACCAAAGCCCCCCCAACCCCGGCAGCGCCCAAAAACGCCGTGGTGCCGAACACCGGCTTTGGCGGTTTTGAGGCCGTTTTAGTGGCGCTGGGGTTGGTAGGTGTGCTCTTTGTGGTGCGCCGCTTGCGGATGGCTTTGTAAACCCAGTTCATCGCCACATTCTGTATTTCGATAAAATCAAAAAATGCGGCTTCCTCTTATACGGAGGAAGCCGCATTTTTTGCTATAACTGGCGCTCCTGAACTAAGGTCAATTTTTTAACGCCAAGTTGCAAAGACGCCACGAAAAACTATATTTCGACGTTGCGACTTAGCGTCTTTGCGTTTAAATTCTTTGACAGACAACCGCCGGCAGTCGCCCTAAAACCCCTGCATCTCGCTGAAATCGGCGTAGCCTTTGGTCAAATCTCGAATGTCCTGCAACAGAGCCAGCCGATTTTGCCGCACCGCTTCACCCTCGGCCATCACCAGAACGCCTTCAAAAAAGGCGTTGATCGGCTCGACCAAAATCTCTTGCAGCGCCGCCACCACAGCCGCCAGTGAAGACCCGGGCGACAAGGTGGCTTTGGCTTTTTGATAGGCCGCCCACAACTCTTTTTCCACACTCTCGCCAAACCCCTCCGGGCGAACCGTGTACCGTTCCGCCACCGGGCGCACAATCCGCACGCAGCGGGCATAGGCGTTGAGCGTATCAGGCCACTCGGCGCGCGTGGTGGCTTCGGCCAGTTCGCGGGCGGCGGTCAGGGCCAGCCAGGGATTGTCGCCCCGCTCGGCCAGCACCGCCTGGACAACATCGTGCGGCAGGCGATACTCCTCTTTGAGAACCCCTTCCAGCCGCCGCTTGATAAACTCCGCCGTCTCGCTCAACGAGGCCGCCGAAACCTCCACCGGCATCAACCGGGCGGCTAATTTCAATCCCTCACTCAGGCTAAAACTGGTTTCCGTTTCCAGCAGATTGGTCACGACCGCCAGCGCATCCCGGCGCAGGGCAAAGGGATCGGCGGAGCCGCTGGGCGCTTTGCCCACCGCAAACAGGCCGCACAGGCTGTCGAGCCGGTTAGCCAGATTGAGGGCCAGGCCGGGCCGGCTAATCTGCTCATGCGGCAGTCTAGTCTGCGGGTAGTAATGCTCCACAATGGCCGCCGCCACCGCCTCACTTTCGCCGGAGCGTTTGGCATATTCATAGCCCATCATGCCCTGCAAACTGGTCAGCTCGACCACCATGTTGGTGGCTAAATCCGCCTTGCACAGCCGGGCCGCCCGCGCTGCCGTCTTTATTTCGGCAGCGGATAGTTGCAGCCGCTCCCCAATTTGGGGGGCCAGCGTTTCCAGCCGCCGGCTTTTATCCAGCATCGAGCCGAGCTTTTCTTGAAAAACCAGCGTGTCCAGCCGGGGCAAAAATTCTTCCAACTTTTTCTCGGAGTCAGCCTTGAAGAAAAATTCTGCATCGGCATAGCGAGCGCGCAGCACCCCCTCATTGCCGCGCCGCACCGTGTCAAGATGGGCTGTTCCTCCATTGCGGACGCCGATAAAATATGGCAGTAGGGACAAGCTGTCAGCTTGTCCTACAATGGGGAAGTAACGCTGATGCTTCTTCATCACCGTGATGAGCACGGCCTGGGGCAGGTCGAGATATTTTTCCTCAAAGTGGCCCAAAAAGGCCGTCGGCTGCTCCACCAGATGGGTCACTTCTTCCAGCAAAGCCGGTTCGTCTGGGGCCTGGCCGCCCACCTCAGCCGCCACGCTTTCAAGCTGCCGCCGGATTTCGGCCCGACGCTGGTCGGGGTCAAGCACAATGCGCTGCGCCTGGATGGTCTCCAGGTAAGTTGAGGCGCTGGCTATTTCAACTTCGGGCGACCCTTCGGGCCGCAGGCCGCGCGTCACCCGCCCGCTGGCCAGCCCGGCATATTCAAAGGGGATCACGGTCTGGCCCAACAAAGCCACCAGCCAGCGGATGGGCCGCGAGAAGGACACGCCGGAGGCGTTCCAACGCATGGATTTTTCGAACTGCAGACCGGCGATGAGGGCCGGGAACAGCTCGGCCAGCACGGCCGGGGCCGGGCGGCCGGTCTCGCGCACCACGGCAGTGACATAGCGGCCGCCGTCAAGCTCGCGCACTTCGAGCGCGTCGACCGAGACGCCCCTGCTGCGGGCGAAGCCCAGGGCGGCAGGCGTGGGCGCGCCGCCGGAGTCGTAGGCGCGGTTGGCGGGCGGGCCTTTGACC